>NZ_DALZSV010000025.1:0-32998 GCF_032014955.1 Moraxella sp. CTOTU47724 | reverse complement strand
TCTTCAGCTAAGTTTTCGTTAAGGTTACGTTGTTTTAATATACTCAGCCACTCGGATATACCTCAGTATCAACCTTATCCCGTGACCTAACAACTTTATCAAAAACTTAGGATGGCATTATGAAAAAATCATTAATCACCTCAGGCTTATTGGCACTCGCTATGTTATCAGCTAGCAGCGCATTTGCCGAAGCCAACTGCCAAGCGCACCCAAAAAACGAACAAATCCCGCAAGCCGATTTTCAAAAAGCACTAGAAAAACATGGCTTTACTATCAAAAAATTCAAAACAGATGGCAACTGCTTTGAGATGTATGGCAAAAGCAAAGGTGGTAAAAAAGTTGAAATGTACTTTGATACCAAAGACGGCAAAATCGTTAAATCAGAAATCGACTAATGATAGGATAAGCAAACCGTCTAACCAACGCAATTTGAGGTAGGTTTGCCAATGTTATGCCTTCACACGGCTAACTTAGCCGTGTTGATATTTTAGACAATGGAAAATAACAATGTTACCACAACCACAATCTGCACAAACCGTCAAAGTCTGGGATATTTGGGTGCGCATCACTCATTGGGCAGTCGCTGCGGGTATTTTTGCCAACCTTATCGTCACTGAAGGTGGTAGTGATGTGCATGAGTACATGGGTTATGCCGTCGTGGCGCTCGTAGTATCTCGTTTGCTTTGGGGATTGATGGGTAGCCAATATGCCAGATTTAGCAATTTTTTCCCTACCCCAACCCGCATTCGCGAGCATATGACCGACATCAAGCAGCATAAGTTTCAAGGTCATCTGGGTCACAATCCGTTGGGTGCGCTGATGATGTTTGCGCTGTGGGGCGTTATTATCGCGCTGGGTGTCACAGGCTATCTGCAAACCACCGACCAATTTTGGGGAGAAGATAGCATCCAAGCGATTCACGAATTTTTAGCCAATAGTCTTTGGGTACTAGTCCCTTTACATGTGGCAGCCGCGATTATAATGGGCAGACTACAACAGCAAAACTTGGTAAAATCGATGATAACGGGTGAAAAAACTGTTCAATAAATACCTTCGCTAAAAACTAAGCTAAAACACACGGAAGACCCTCATGACCCGAATTTTACTGATTGAAGATGATGCCACCATTGCCGATGGTATTGTCAAAGGCTTGAGCCAACAAAACATGATGGTGGATTGGTTTGCTGATGCCAAACTCGGTGAAATGGCAATTCATGAAGGGGTGTTTGATGCCGTGTTATTGGATTTGACCTTGCCACGTGGCGATGGGATGACCATTTTAGCCAATTGGCGACAGCAAAAGATTGACACGCCTGTCTTGATTATTACGGCGCGTGATGCCATTGCCAACCGCGTGGCAGGTCTCAATGCTGGCGCAGACGATTATTTGGTCAAACCCTTTGCTTTAGATGAAGTGGTTGCCCGTTTGCAGGCTTTGATTCGCCGTAGCCAAGGGCGCAGTCAAACCGAAATCCGTTATGGGGATGTCAGCTATTTGCCACAGCAGCAGCAAGTTTTTTATCAAGGCAAATGGGTGGATTTGACTGCCAAAGAAATCACTGTCCTTGAGCAGTTTATCAGCTATCCCAATTTGGTACATAGCCGTGCCAGCCTTGAGGATAAGCTATACGGTTGGCAGCAAGATATTGAAAGCAATGCGATTGAGGTACATATTCATAACCTGCGAAAAAAACTCGGCAATGATTTTATCCTCACTCGGCGTGGTATTGGCTATTATCTCAATCCTGCCTTGCAGCACCCTGAATGATTCGCCCGCTATCCTTCTTTAAGCGGTTACCATTATGACCCCTACCACCCAAAAAGCTTATAGTATCCAAAGGCAGCTGCTCAATTCCCTGCTCATCGGACTACCGATTATTTGGCTATCAATTACCCTCATATCGGTATGGCGGCTTTCACACGAAATCAACGAAATCAATGACACCCAAATCACCCAATTAGCCCGCTATCTGATTGGTATTTCTCAAGATGTTAAGCTTCATCTCACCAACCCTGCCAATGAGCCTAAAATTTTAAATCTTGAAAATGGCTTGCTATCAGGCGATTTAGGGGATGCCGAAGAAGACTATATGGGTTTTGCGATTTGGGATCAAAACGGTAAATTACTGATGGCTGATAAAGACGGTCAGCATTTTACATTTTTGCCCAAACAACATGGGTTTTTGGAAAACAACAGTGCCTATCAAGAGCTCAATCCCTTTAGTCACTCGTGGCGCCTGTTTTATGCGCATGACGACGCTACCAACCATCTCATCGCTATCGGGCAAAACCTTAATTCGCGTCAAGAGATTATCTATAAATCATTAACCATTCAACTCGTTCCCTCGCTGATTGGGGTGCTGCTATTGATTATGCTGACATGGCTGTCAGTGCGACGAGGGTTTGTTCCACTTAAACGGATTAGTGACTTGTTGAGCACTCGCAGCCCTGAAGATAAAACCCCATTATCGGTCGATACACCATTAGAAATTCAACCCTTGCTAAACGCGCTTAATGAGTTATTTGATAAAGTCGCGGATACCCTTGAGCGTGAAAAACGCTTTACCGCAGATGCCTCTCATGAATTACGCAGCCCGCTCACTGCCATCAAACTACAGACCGATGTACTACAACAAACCATTTTGCAAGCCAATTTAACCGATAGTCAAACCGATGCACTCCTGAGTCACTGCCGACAAATCAGTCATAGTAATGAGCGCGCCAATCGACTGGTCGAACAATTGCTGATTTTGGCAAAACTGGCGCCACAGCAAGGGCTCGACCCGCAGACCTTTGCACCGATTGATTGGATAGCCCTATCCAATGATATCCTCTCAGAAGTCAACCGTCGTGCCCGCGAAAAAAACAGCCAATTACGCCGTGATGTGTTAGTGGATGCCAAAGCTATTTTGCCTTTGACAGGTAACGCCACGTTAATCGGCATTTTGCTGCGTAACCTATTGGACAATGCCATTCGCTATAGCCCTGACCATACCACGATTCGGTTAGTGTTAGATAGCGAGGTGATTTCAGTCATCGACAATGGCAATGGGGTTGCACCTATCGACCTTGCTCGGCTATCAGAGCGGTTTTTTCGTCCCGCAGGTCAAGCTGAGATTGGTAGTGGCTTGGGTCTGTCGATTGTGCGCCGTATCGCTGAGCTGCATGGTTTGCAAATTACCATGCAGAACCTAGAACACAATGGGCAGATTTGCGGTTTTCAAGTCAGTCTCTTTAAGCGCTGACGTGCCAATTGCTGAAGTTTAACTGACCAACAACAGGGGGCATTTAAAAAAGGATACATAGCGTATCCTTTTTGTGGGAGTAAACTAAAAAAATTAGTACACGTTGGGCACATACATATCTTCAGCGATAGGCTCACGCTGGTAGTTATCGTGATGCTCGCGTTCTGGCAATACCACATTATCCCGTTGTATTTCTTGGTAGGGAATTTGTGAGAGCAGATGGTTGATGCAGTTTAGCCGCGCTTTTTTCTTATCATCACCCTCAACCACCCACCAACGGGCTTCTGGAATATGGGTGCGTTCAAACATCACTTCCTTGGCTTTGGTATAATCTTCCCAGCGGCGACGCGATTCTAAATCCATCGGTGAGAGTTTCCACTGTTTGAGCGGGTCATAAATACGGCTCATGAAACGTGATTCTTGCTCGTCATCTGAAATAGAAAACCAATATTTGATTAAGCGAATCCCCGAGCGCACCAACATACGCTCAAATTCTGGCACTGACTCAAAAAACTCTTCGTATTGCGCGTCAGTACAAAACCCCATCACTCGCTCAACCCCAGCGCGGTTGTACCAACTGCGGTCAAATAGCACAATCTCCCCCGCCGCTGGCAGGTGCGCGACATAGCGCTGAAAATACCATTGGGTTTTTTCTCGGTCATTAGGTGCAGGCAGGGCGGCCACACGGCAGACACGCGGATTGAGCCGTTGGGTGATACGTTTGATAGCGCCGCCTTTACCCGCTGAGTCGCGACCTTCAAAGATGACAACGATGCGCTCACCGGTTGCTACTACCCAATCTTGCAATTTGATCAATTCTTTTTGCAGACGAATCAATTCATTGAAATAAATATGGCGAGCGATTTTTTGGCTGTCGGTTAACGGCTGCCCGTCATACCGTAAATCTTGGATGTAGTCGTCCATTTCGGACTCAATCTCTTCATCATAGCTGTCAATCAAGTCGTCATGCATTTGTTGACGCAGTCTATCATTGGTTTTGAGGGTTTCATCATTTAAAAAATGTGATTGGGGTAAGTCATCAAGCATATCGGTAATATGATCGCTGATAGTGAGGTTGCTATGTGCAGTGGGCTGATTATTTGGCATATTGACGTTCTCTAATGAGCATTAAAAATGCTGATAATATGACAAAATTATGAAGGTATGATGATACAAAAGGTTAAAAACATCAGCTTATCTGCGCTGGCTGAAGCATTAAGTATTGTTGAGGCGTTAAAAACCAACCAAGTTGACAAACTGCCTTTGACAGCAGACATTCCGCCTACATCAGGTTTACAGCGTCCCGATCTTTGGGCAAGTCTGTTGACCATTAAACAAACGCCTGCGTTTACCCCGCTCGTCAAAACAGTAGCCGATAGTGAAGTCAAACTTATTTGGGCAGAAGCAGAATTTTGTGAGTTTGGTTGGCGCCATTCTCGCGAGCACTATAATACTGTTGACCGCTGGGTAGCTACGGCTGAATTAACCGCCTTAAATACATCGGGTGTGGATAAACAAAGCTTTAATGCGTTAAAAGCCCAGTATTTGGCGCGCTTAAAGCTGCTTGCTGCGACTAAAAATAGTAGAGAAAGTTGCCGTGGCGCTGTGTTACCTTATATCGAGCCACCCAAAGTTGCCATAGCTGATGAGCAGTTTACCGTTAAATAAACTAACCAAATAATTTATCTGTTCTTGGCAAAGTTAAGATAGGCGCATAACTCGCTACAAATACCAAGAAGGCGACAATCCAAAACGCTTGAGCCATTGCCAGCGTAGCAAAGTAATAATCAGGCAGTATCCAACCCAATACCGCCCTCGCCAACCAAGCCATCGTCATGCTAATAAAAATGACAGTAACGGTTTTGGGCGGCTGATGGATATTACGTCCGGTATGACCCAAAGATACCCGCGACATCATTGCCAGTGTCATTAGCCCAATACCTGATATCACAACGGCATGCATCGCTAAGCTGTGATTGATGATACCAAAAGGGACTAATACAAATAGGAAAAACCCAATCACCATACCAAAAAAGCTTAGCCAAAGTGACCACAGTAGTGGTTTTGACCAAATTTCTGGCAAATACCAGTTTTTAAGTCGTATTAAATTGCTGATCGCAATGACTAGCGCTGCCGTACCGCTGGCACACACTGCCCAACGATAGCCCGTTAGAAACACATCACTCAGCATAAAGGCAAAAAATCCTAACAGACTGAGCCGATCCAGCAAATCAGAATTTTTAACTTTCTGTCGTACTTCCCCACCCGTAGCTATCCCATGTTCAATAAACATTGGCATCACGCGTCTACCGATGGTAAGCACCACGCCAACAATCAAATACAACCCAAATAACAGGCTCATATGCATGCCATTATTGTTTTGGGTAAATAGCGCAACATAAAACCAAACCTGTCCGATGAATAATAAAAGCAACTTAGCCACGATACCGATTTGGCGTTTTTGCCGAACGCGATAAATCGGTAAGATAACAAAAGAGGCGGTTAATAACCAAAATATGATATCACTCGCAGCCGCTATCAGCGTGCCGGTGTTGATATTGATGCCGTTGGCCAAAAATAACACTCGAGCCAACGCCCAAGGTACAAAAATTACCAACAACTTATAACCATAAGGCATAGACTGCTGAGTCCAAGCTTTCACGGCGGTCAACAAAAACCCTGCAATCACTGCCAGTGCGTAACCATACAACATCTCATGACCATGCCAGTAAAACGGCATCATCTGATGCGTACCATCAAACTCAAACCGCGTGGCAAACGTTATGTATGCCCATTTCAGCATCGTCAAAATCGCAAACACTGCTGCACCTAAAAAGAAAATGCGAAAGCCTAAATTGAGTACAGGATGGGGAGAATAAGGGGGTTTGTTAGGTAATTTGATTTGTTGCATGGCTATGCTCACTTATTGGGGCAACCATCGTTTTAACATATATTTAAAATATATATTATAGCAAAGTGTAAATGAGAATAGCCGTTAATTTACATATTAAAGATTAACGCTATTTTCATTCTCTCTGCCTCATGCTTTTATACACAAATTAGGTTTTAGCTAAAATTTTCATTCAATAGGTTATTCCACAAATCTCACGATTGACTGCCTACAAAATGCTATAATCGCATTATTTAAAAATTTGATAATTGAATTAGGACAGGCACTTCGATGAGCATTAGTACCAGTAACGCCCCTACCAGTCACAAACCCCACGACCCAGCCAATTTTCAACTTACACCCCCTGCCAATTTTCCGTTCAAAGCCATACAAGCGACTAACAAAGTCCGTTTAGCTGACCTGTTAAAACAGCGGATTTTGTTCCTTGACGGCGCGATGGGTACTGAAATCCAAAACTATAAACTCATCGAGGCAGACTACCGTGGTGAACGATTTGCAGGCTTTGGACGTGATGTCAAAGGCAACAATGACTTACTGGTACTCACCCAGCCGCATATTATCCGTGATATTCACCGCTCGTATCTTGAGGCAGGCGCAGATATCATTGAAACCAACAGTTTTAATGGCACGCAAATTTCGATGGCAGATTACGGCATGGAAAATCTCGTTTATGAGATTAACAAATCCGCCGCCGCCCTTGCCCGTCAAGTGTGTGATGAGGTCACTGCGACAAACCCAGACAAACCCCGGTTTGTGGCAGGCGTGATTGGTCCCACCTCTCGCACTTGCTCGATTTCACCCGATGTCAATGACCCCGCCTTTCGTAATGTCACCTTTGATGAACTGGTTGATAACTACACTGAGGCGACTTACGCTTTGATTGAAGGCGGTGCAGACATCATCTTGATAGAAACCGTGTTTGATACCCTAAATGCCAAAGCAGCGATTTTTGCGGTGACGGGCGTGTTCGAGACCATTGGGTTTGAATTGCCGATTATGATTTCGGGCACCATTACCGATGCGTCGGGACGTACGCTGTCGGGACAAACTGCCGAAGCGTTTTATAACTCCATCCGCCATGCCAAGCCGATTTCGATTGGGTTTAACTGTGCGCTAGGCGCAGATGCGTTAAAACCGCATATCAAAACCTTGTCGGATGTGTGCGAAACTTTTGTGTCCGCTCACCCCAATGCAGGCTTGCCCAACGAGTTTGGCGAATATGACGAAACCCCTGAGCAAACTGCCACCATGGTTGCCGACTATGCCAAATCTGGCTTGGTCAATATTGTGGGCGGCTGCTGTGGTACCACCCCCAAACATATCGCCAAAATTGTCGAGATGACATCACCCTTTGCCCCACGCCAACTACCAGACTACAAGCCAGCTTGCCGATTGTCGGGACTCGAAGCGTTTAACATCACCCGTGATAGCCTGTTTGTCAATGTCGGTGAGCGTACCAATGTCACAGGCTCAAAGAAATTTTTGCGTCTCATCAAAAACGAAGAATACACCGAAGCGTTGGACGTGGCTCGTGACCAAGTCGAAGGCGGCGCCCAAGTCGTTGATATCAACATGGATGAAGCCATGCTAGATAGTAAGGCGGCGATGATTCACTTTGTCAATTTGGTTGCCAGTGAGCCAGATATCAGCCGTGTACCGCTGATGATTGATTCGTCAAAATGGGACATCATCGAAGCGGGTCTTAAATGCACGCAAGGCAAATCTGTGGTCAATTCGATATCGTTAAAAGAAGGCAAGACAGAGTTTGTGGAAAAAGCCAAGCTATGTCAGCGTTATGGGGCGGCGATTATCGTCATGGCGTTTGATGAAGACGGACAGGCGGATAGCTTTGAGCGTAAAATCCAAATCTGCAAACGCTCATACGATATTTTGGTTAATGAAATCGGTTTTCCGAGTGAAGATATCATCTTTGACCCCAATATTTTTGCCGTTGCCACGGGGATTGAAGAGCATAACAACTACGGCTTAGACTTTATCAATGCTACCCGATGGATTACCGACAATTTGCCCAACGCTATGGTCTCAGGCGGTGTGTCGAATGTGTCGTTCTCATTTCGTGGCAATCCCATTCGAGAAGCCATTCACGCCGTGTTCTTGTACCATGCTATCAAAAACGGCATGACCATGGGGATTGTAAACCCCGCTATGTTAGAGCTGTATGACGATATCGAACCAGATGCTAGAAACGCCATTGAAGACGTGATTTTGAACCGTAACCAAGGCGAGTCAGGTCAAGACGCCACCGACCATTTGATGCAAGTGGCAGAAAACTATTTGAGCGGTAAGAAAAAAGACAGCACCGTCGATTTGTCATGGCGTGAATTGCCCGTAGAAAAACGCATTGAACATGCGCTAGTCAAAGGGGTAACCACCTATATCAATGAAGACACCGAAGAAGCGAGGCTAAAATTCCCGCGTCCCTTAGACGTTATCGAAGGACCTTTGATGGACGGTATGAATGTGGTCGGTGACTTGTTTGGGGCAGGCAAAATGTTCCTACCACAAGTGGTAAAATCCGCTCGGGTGATGAAGCAAGCGGTAGCATGGCTTAATCCGTATATCGAACAAGAAAAAGTTGCAGGCGAAACCAAAGGCAAAGTGCTCATGGCAACGGTGAAAGGCGATGTGCATGACATCGGCAAAAACATCGTCGGCGTGGTGCTCGGCTGTAATGGCTATGACATCATCGACTTAGGCGTGATGGTGCCTTGTGAAAAAATCCTACAAGTCGCCAAAGATGAAAACGTCGATATCATCGGCTTGTCAGGCTTGATTACCCCAAGCCTTGATGAAATGGTGTATGTTGCCAAACAAATGCAGGAGCAAGGCTTTAATCTGCCCCTACTGATTGGCGGTGCAACGACGTCAAAAGCCCATACCGCGGTAAAAATCGAGCCCAACTATCAAAACGATGCGGTTGTCTATGTTGCCGATGCCAGTCGCGCAGTGGGCGTAGCCACAACCTTACTATCTAAAGAAAAACGCGTCGATTTCATCAGTGAGCTGCGTCAAGAGTATGGCGAAGTCCGTGAACGTCTTGCCAATCGCCAACCCAAAGCGGCGAAGCTGTCGTATGCGGAATCGATTGAACAAGGTTTCCAATACGACTGGGCAAACTACACGCCGCCTAAGCCCAACCAATTAGGACAAGTCATTTTGGACGATTATCCGTTACAAAATTTATTGCCATATATCGACTGGACGCCTTTCTTTATCTCTTGGGGATTGGTCGGCAAATATCCCAAAATCTTTGATGATAACATCGTCGGGGAGGAAGCCAAAGACTTATTTGCCAATGCTCAAGCCATGATTGATAAATTAATCAAGGAAAAATTGGTCACAGCTAAAGCGGTGTTTAGACTGAGCCCTGCCCAACGCCCAAGCTCAGACACGGTGCAGGTACTCGATGAGCAAGGCAATGTCACGCATACCTTTGAGCATTTACGCCAGCAATCTGATAAAGCCAGTGGTAAACCTAATTACAGCCTAGCGGATTTTATCAGTCCTGAAAAAACCGATTATCTCGGTGGTTTTACGGTGTCATTGTTTGGCGCAGAAGCACTTGCCAATGACTATAAAGCCAAAGGCGATGATTATAGTGCCATCATGGTACAGGCGCTTTGCGACCGCTTTGCTGAGGCATTTGCCGAGCATTTGCATGAGTTGATTCGTAAACAATATTGGGGCTATCAAGCGAATGAAAGCCTAACCAATGATGAACTCATCAAAGAAAAATATGTCGGTATTCGCCCTGCCCCGGGTTATCCTGCCTGCCCTGATCATACCGAGAAAGGTAAGCTGTTTGACTGGCTGGACACAACCAACGCCATTGGGACGTATTTGACGGAAAGCTATGCCATGTACCCTGCGTCTAGCGTGAGTGGGTTTTATTATAGCCACCCAGAGAGTGATTATTTTAATGTCGGTAAAATCAGCCAAGACCAGTTGGAAGATTATGCTAGACGTAAGGGTTGGGATAAAGCTACAGCAGAAAAATGGCTAAATCCGAATTTATAAGTTAAAGAGTGAGCTTTATGATTGACCCTGATAATTTTAAACAAGTCCTAATTTATCTAGGATTTACTGAAACAAATAATATTTTTACTAAGTCTTTTAACAATCAAGTTTTTTTAACTGCAGACTTCAATAACAATACCCTTATTTACCCTGAAGATAAGGGTATGACGATTAACGAAAGGCAAACTTGCAACTTTTCACAAAAAGAGAATTTCGTTGTTTTTGAATGTGTGCATCGTTTGCTCAATCAAGGGTATAAACCTGAGCACATAGAACTTGAGCCAAGATGGCAATTGGGTCATGGGGCAAGTGGTGGCAGAGCTGATATTTTGGTAAAAGATAACAGCAACAATGCTTTGTTAATCATTGAATGCAAAACGGCGGGAACAGAATTTAATAAAGCATGGGCAAAAACCTTGCAAGATGGCGGGCAGTTATTGAGCTACGTTCAGCAAGAAGGTACAACCCAATTTGTCAGCTTATACGCCTCAGACTTAGTTGATAGTAATGTTCAAGCTAAATATTATCTAATTTCTCTAAAAGACAATGATGAATTGGTGGCAACGCTTGAGCAGGATAGTGATGCGTCAATTTTGACATTTAGGGAAGCCAAAACCCGTACCGTTGAAATGATTTATCAAGCTTGGAAACAAACTTATCAACAGGATTTTGCCACTAAGGGCTTATTTGAAGCAGGTTTGCAAGCTTATCAAATTGGCAAAACTGAATATAATTTGCAAGATTTAGCAGTAGTCTCAAGTCAAGATATTCAGGGCAAATATCATCAGTTTGCAACTATTCTACGTCAACACAACGTATCGGGGCGAGAAAATGCTTTTGATAAATTGGTAAATTTATTTTTATGTAAAATTGTTGATGAAAAAAATAACCCAGATAAATTACATTTTTATTGGAAAGGGATTAGTTATGACAATCCTTTTGATTTGCAAGACCGCTTACAAGCTTTGTACCAAATCGGGATGCTTCAATTTTTAGGCGAAGAAGTCACCTATATCAAAGATACGGACGTCGAGCAAGCTTTTCGATTTTATAAAAACGATCCGAACGAAACACAAAAAGCCATTCGAGAAATGTTCCGTAAGCTTAAATTTTTTACCAATAATGACTTTGCCTTTATCGACGTTCATAACCAAAAACTGTTTCAACAAAACTCAGCTGTCTTGTTAAAAATGGTACAAATGCTACAAGATATTCGCCTAACCACCGAGCAAGAAAATCAGTTTTTAGGCGATATGTTTGAGGGCTTTTTAGACCAAGGTGTCAAACAATCTGAGGGGCAATTTTTCACACCCATGCCAATTGTGAAATTTATCCTCAAGTCTTTGCCTTTAGCTGATGTCATTCATAACAGCGATGATATCCCCAAAGCCATTGATTATGCGTGTGGTGCTGGACATTTTCTTAATGAATACGCAACCGAAGTTAAACAGTTACTTGAGCAAACAAAGAGCGAACATATGCCTAGCGAATTTTATGCTCAAACCGTCGGTATCGAAAAAGAATATCGACTTTCAAAAGTGGCAAAAGTATCAGCATTTATGTATGGGCAAGATGATATTCAAATTGTTTATGCAGATGCTTTGGCAAAAAATGATGATATCAAACATCATACTTATCATATTCTCGTTGCCAATCCACCCTACAGCGTAAAAGGATTTTTAGATACATTATCACCCACGGACCGTAGGCAATACCGTTTAATTAATAGCATTGAAGAAAAAAGCTTTGACGTTAATAACGCTATAGAAACTTTTTTTATCGAACGTGCAGAACAACTACTCAAAACAGATGGGGTTGCGGGTATCATTGTCCCCTCATCTATTTTATCAAAAGGCAAAGCCAATAGTACTAGCCAAAGTAAAAACGTGTATGTCGCTACCCGTGAGATTCTATTAGAAAATTTTGATATCGTGGCGATTGCAGAGTTTGGCTCAGGTACATTTGGTAAAACTGGGACTAATACAGTCACACTATTTTTACGCCGTAAAATGGTGGCAGACCCAACTCAAGCCAATCATTATCGTCAGCGAGTGAATGATTGGTTTAATCCGTTTGAAAATCCACAAAACTCAACTATCTATGCTGATGAGCATTTTATTCGTGAGTATTGTGAACATTTGGATTTGAATTTCGAGGACTATAATACGCTATTACAAGGTCAGCCCAATGATGATTTGCTCACAACAGAATACTTCACTGCTTATCAATCTACATTTGATAAATCGACAGAAATCAAAAATCTGAAAAAATCAAAACTATTTAAGCAAAAATCCGAAACTGAAAAAAAATATGAATTATTAAAACGGTTTGTCAATTATTTGCAAAAAGTTGAAAAAGATAAATTGTATTATTTTGTGTTGGCTAGCACCAATCCGCAACCTGTTTTGATTGTCAAAAGCCCAAGCACAAATAAAGAGATGAAAAAGTTTTTAGGATATGAATGGAGTAGTGCCAAAGGCAATGAAGGGATTAAGTATCTTGGCGGTGTCATTGATTTGCCTGTATTAGAAACAGTAGATGAAGAAAATGCAAGCGAGGTTGAAGATGAAGATAGTCGAATTTTGCAGAATATGTTTAGTTTAAATTCGATTAATACGCCCTTATATGACCCAAAAAATAATGATAATCCTGAAAAAATCAATTACTTGATTCGTGAGAATTTTCTCAAAAACCCTGTGGAAATTCCAGAATCTTTGAAAGATTTTGTCACGCAGGTAAGATTGATTGATATGCTTGATTTTTCGATTGTAGATTTTAATAAAGCTTTAAGTTTAACGCCAAAAACTAATTTTAATATTGATACAAAATGGCAAATTGTTAGAATTTCTGATATTGCAGAGACATCGTCAGGTGGCACACCTAAATCTGATAATGAGGCTTTTTATTATAAAGGTACAATACCTTGGATAAATAGCGGTGAAGTTCGACAAGGTTTAATAACTAGCACTGAGAATTATATTACCGAGCTTGGATTAGAGAACTCATCAGCAAAAATTTTTCCAAAAGATACTGTTCTTTTAGCTATGTATGGTGCAACGGCGGGGCAAGTCGGACTTCTAGGTTTTGAAGCAAGTAGCAATCAAGCAGTTTGCGGTATGATTCCTAAAGAGAATTGTTTGCCAAAATACCTTTACCATTATCTTGCAACTCAGTTAGATAATTTACTTAGTGTAAGAATGGGAACGGCTAGATTAAATCTTTCCCAAGATACGATTAAAAACTTCAAAATTCCTTTACCACCAATTGATATCCAACAAAAAATCATTGATGATTGTGAGGTTATAGATGACGAAGTGAATCAAGCCCGACAAGCCATTGACCAAGCGAATCAACAAATTAACCAACTATTTGCTAACAGCCTTAATAATACAAGCACAGCAAAACGACTTAGCAATAATGAAGACTTTGAAATAGGAATTGGCAAACGAGTACTCGCTAGTCAAATTGAAGAGCAAGCAAAAGACGGCTATCTGCCTGTCTATAGTGCCAATGTTTTCGATATCTTTGGTTACATCAATGATAGCTTAATTGACAACTTTGAATTACCTTCCGTATTATGGGGTATTGATGGCGATTGGATGACCAACTACTTACCTGAAAAATACAAATTTTACCCCACTGACCATTGTGGCTATATTCGAACTAAAACCGATGAAATCAACCCAAAATTTTTAACATGGCTACTTTATCAAGCAGGTCAAAGAGAGCGATTCTCAAGAAGTCATCGAGCTTCAATTGAACGCATCAAAAACTTAACGTTATCTTTCCCTAGTATAGATATTCAAAATGCAGTCGTTGAGCAAGTTATCATTTTTGAAAATCAAATTAAAGATTTACAAAACGTTATCAATGAAGCACATGATAAAAAACGGGTGATAATCGAATCTTATCTTTAACTATAAAAAGGGGGTAACGATTTTTTCTCGCTCCCTATTTTATAGACAATATCGCATAAATTATTGCTCAATCGCATAATCAATGGTGACAACGAGCAAATATTGAATATTAATGTTTTTTTAGCGCGATGGTTTTCGCCAAATTGTCTAATTGCCGTATGGACTGTTTGTTGTCCGTAGGCTGCTGATAGCGGATTTGTCGATATAGCGCGGCAAGTGCTTGAAGGGCTGCCTTATCGGTGACTTTTGGCTCAAGTCGAGTAAGCCAAGCCAACACCCCTTCACTATCCTGCCTTGCAAGCGTTTTGTCTTTTTTTGCCAAGCGATTGGATAACTGTACCATAATCCAATCATGCTTATCCCACACCCGGCGGCGGCGCCACCACAGCCACAATCCCAATAACGCAAGGACGCTCACAAGGGTCACAAACATCACCATCACTTGCTGATAGACAGATTGAATATTCAGCCATTTGAACAGCGATGAGCGCTGGCGGTCTTGGTCATAGCCGACCACATCGCGTTGCCAATAATAGCTAGCTTGGTCAAACAAGCGGCGCGCTTGCTGCAGCATTTGAAACTGCTGATAGCTAATTTGTCCTGCCACGCCCTCACCAAACATTTTTGCGCCAGCGTCTTGGGTGACAGTGTCCATACCCTGCTCGACCCGATTGGGTGCGACAAAGCCCGTAGGATCTACACGCACCCAGCCGCGCCCTTGCACCCAAATCTCGCTCCATGCATGGGCATCCATTTGGCGCACTTCCCAACTTTTGCCATCACGCCCTAACTGCCCACCTTGATAACCGGCTACCACCCGAGCAGGTACACCTGCCGCTCGCATGAGGTAAGTAAAACTTGACGCATAATGCTCACAAAACCCTGCACGGGTAGCAAATAAAAAATCGTCGATGCGATTACTACCCAAGGTAGGGGGTGATAAGGTGTAGCGAAACTGCTGGCTACGCATCCACTGGGCGATGGCGTTGGTATAGGTAATCGGGTCATCGCCTGCTTGGTGGTAGAGTCGCTGGGCAAATTGGCGACTTTGCGGATTACCGCCTGCTGGCAATGCTAAATTGACCTGACGCTGCTGGGTGGATAAGGCTAAATTGATAGGCGCATCCTCTAACCAATGCACTTGATAAGTAAACCGCTGATTGACAGTATCCCAATACCGCAGGGTAAAATCCGACGTCAGCCCAATGCCTTGTTGGTTGGTTATTGGATAATCAAGCCCAAACAACCAATTTTGTCCCGTCTGCTCCAAAATCACCCGATAGTCAGGGATAACGGCTAAGGTAAAGCGTTTACTCAGCTTCAACGTCGGCAACAACCAATCAGCAAACGGCTGATCGGGCGTCCAAAGCGAGGTGTTAGGATTGGCTCGCCAGGTGGTGCCATCAAAATCAGAAAATACCAAACCGCGCCAATATAAATTTTGTTGGCTTGGCTGCAGATTGCCAAATTCCACCCGAAACGCCAATTCAGTCGATTGACTGAGGTTGGCAAAATCGCCCGGTGACATACTATCTGACATGCCTGTCTTTGCTTGCGCGCCACTCAAATGCACCGACCATAGCGGCGGCAATCGGGGAAAAAATAAAAACAGAATAATGGTCAAAGGAATGGCTTGACCGACCAATAAGCCAAGCGTGCGGTAGCGTCCTGTACCATCATCATTTTGCGCAATCATGGCAAACAGCACAACCATCGTGCCAATCGCCACTTGTAGCGTTGTCATCAAATCTTGGTTAATTAAAAACAACCCTGCCAATACAAACAGTGATAAACTCAGCACCACATAGCCATCACGCCTGGTATGCAATTCTAGTAGCTTACTAACGGCACACAATAACAAAAACGCGATACCGACATCCAATCCAAAGGCAGTACGATAGGTTAAATACAGCCCCACCAAACTTGCAATGAATCCTGTGTACTGTATCAACTGTAATGAGCGCGGACGATACAAAGCGTTGGGCAACCAACGTCGCAGGGGTTGCAATTGAAAGATGATAATAAAAAAGGCATACACCGATAGCCAAATGGGTAAATTTTTGACGTGAAAAGCCACAATCAACAGTTGAGACAGCAATATCCACTGAGTCGCCGAGATTTGGTTTAGGCGCTCAGATAAGGTTAAGCTAGGACGATTTGGGTTAGGGCGACTCATGGCGTTTTTGCCAATCTTAGCAAACATTGCTGACGAAATGCTTGTCCTTCACCTATTGCGCCTTCACCATCCGGCAGTCGCAATTGAAAAGCGATTTGGCTTTGGGTCAAACTATCCACCCCGTAGCGCAGCTGGCTGAGTTTTTCTTCATGCGTCACCGCAGGCATTTGATAGTAATCAAGCAATTGCTGCTGCCCCACACTCTCCACAAAACGTTTTGACATGAGTCCTTGCCCGCGCGCGACATGCGCCCACGAAATACGCGCCAATGATTCCCCTGCGACATAATTATCCAGCTGGTCAAAATCTTCCTGCCCTGCTTGGGTGTGTAAGGCAGCGGTTTGTTCATCATCAGATGGCACAAACTGACTGGCTTTCATCTCATAGCGCAGTGGCGCAGGATACACCCACGCGTGTCCTTCAAAAAACACATACGACCAAGCTTGCAAAATCCCTAAGGGATATAGGGTACTCACCGTGAGTCTGGGTAACACAAATTTGCCGCGTTTGTCGGCTGTTAACCATAAGCTCACCTGTTGCGGCGCTTGTATTTGACTGACCAACAGCCAATCATTTGGTGCGGACTGTGTATTGGGTTTGCGGTGTATCGGCTGTTTAAAGTCAAAGGCGTTGTTGGCAAAACTTAACCGAATTTGCCGATGCGGCTGCCTTGACTCACTACTAATTTGCAGTCGCACTTGCACTTTGCCACCCACTTGTGTATCGCTGATATCCACCAATTTGATTTGCAACCCTGCCAAGTGGGCAAAGGTATAATGGATGGTCACCACGAGTAGACTACCTAACAAAAAGCACAAACCCAACACCAAATTATTGGCATAATTAATCCCTGCGACAAAGGTAATGATGAGTAAAAAAGCGTACAGCAATCCTTCTTTACTCAAAAAAATATATACGTTGCGCAGGTTGAGAGTGATATCGCGGCTAATCGGCGCTCGACGCTTAAACCATGTTTGCAAGTAGTTTTCAAGTCGCTGGCGAATGGCAAACATGATAGGCGCGGGCTCTTAATTGGGATAATTTAATCAAATAATAAAAATACAGCAATAAGAAAATTTTTAACGCTAAAATACTTTATACATCATGATACATCATGATACATCATGATACATCATGGTTTACACCAGTACTGGCACTTGGCGTAACAACTGGGTCGCAATCGATTGCGGCTGCTCACCGCCCAAATGATTAAATGGGATAAAAGCTTGCCCCAAGCGATGATCAACGACAGCAGCAAATACCGCTTGGATGTCTTCTGGCGTCACCTCATTGTAGCCACCCAAATAAGCAAAGGCTTGTGCCGCTTGCTTGAGCGCCAACACACCACGGGTAGATAGACCATGATAGTCTCGGCTTTCACGCGTTTTTGCTACCAATCGCTGTAAGTAGTCAATCACGACATCTGCGATATACACGTCTTTGGCTTGCGCTTGTGCCTGCTGCAATGATTGGGTATCTAACATCGGGGTAATTTGACTCAGCATTTGACGTCTATCTTTACCCAGTAGCAACTCTCGCTCTGCATTAACCGAGGGATAACCCAGCGATAAACACATCAAAAATCGATCCAGCTGTGACTCAGGTAAAATAAACACACCCGATTGCTGCGTCGGGTTTTGGGTGGCAATCACAAAAAAAGGTTCAGGGAGTTTTCGCGTTACCCCATCTTGCGACACTTGCCGCTCTTCCATCGCCTCTAACAGCGCAGATTGGGTTTTTGGGCTTGAGCGATTAATTTCATCGGCAAGTAACAGCTGACAAAATATCGGGCCTGGCTTAAATTCAAACGTGCCAGTATCGGTTTTATACAGCGAAATCCCTAAAATATCGGCAGGTAGCATATCGCTGGTAAATTGCACCCGATTAAACGATAACCCCAGATGGTTGGCAATTGCGTGCGCCAGCGTGGTTTTACCCATGCCTGGTAAATCTTGAAGCAGTAAATGACCATTGGCTAACAAACAAGCAACCGCCAGCTTCACCACCTCAGGTTTATCCAAGACAATATTATTGATACTCACCAACATGGCTTGCAATCGTTGTTGTAACGGCTGATTGTCTAAGTTACCCATCACCATGTGGTCTATCCTTTAAAAGTTTAAATTTTGTTTATCAATCATGTTAACTCAAAATATCGCTTAAAGGCATAGCCACAAAGCAATCTAACGAAGCGTCGAAATATAAGCAATAATATCTTGGCGGACTTTGGCATCAGCAATCGGGTCAGAACGCATACGCGTTCCTGGGATAGTTTGTTTTGGATTGGCGATATATTTATCCAAATTTTCCGCTGTCCACGTCATATTGCTGTTTTTTAGTGCGTCTGTATATTGATAATCGGTTAATAAGGCGGATTTTGCCCCATAAATACGCAGTAATTGCGGGCCTTTCTCGTTATTTCCTGGCTGCAGCTTGTGGCATTTGAGACAAGCTTCCTCGTATTGCTTTTTACCGTTATCGGCATCCCCTTGGCTATAAACGGGCAAGGTAACTGCTGGGCGCTCGGCGGGTGGCTGATGTTGACAACCTGTCGCAATGACGATACAAAGACCCAATCCTAGCATAGGCAATCGGTTTGATTTATGAATGATTGTTTGGTGCATGTTGGCTAACTCGTTTTTACTTTATAAATTCAGCGCTTGGATTTAGCTTGGTTCAGTCTCGATGTGCATGGTGTCACTCGCTTTTTGCAAATAGGCCCCTTGCAAATAACGCGCACCGACTGTCCATGCCGCTGACATGGCGGCAGGGTCTTCAATAAAAGGCATCAAACAACTAGAACCGCGCTCAGTGATTTCGCGCACCACCGTTGCCACGGTATTGACATTGTCATTATTGCTCAAATCTTTGATATAGCTGCGATCGAGTCGTACCAGTTGCGGTTTGACAAATTCCAATACTTCCATCGCATTGACTGCTGAGCCAAAGTTATAGATACCTAGGTGACAACCCATTTGGTTAAGCGCATTACTTTGTTTGGCTGCCACCGCTAGATGATCCATTACCATGGTCTCATTAAACTGTAAGGTCAATACCCCGGGCTCGCTAGTACCTAATGCTTGCATCAATCGACTCATAAAGCTTGGCAAGGTGGCATCTGCTAGTGATATCGCGCTTAAGTGCACTAATAATCGGGTACTGGCATCGACCTCATGACGGTAACGTTTTAAATCTTTACAGGCTTGAATTAACACCCAACGGTCGATTTTATCCATCAACTGATGTCGGGTCGCCACTTCTAAGAATTTATCAGGTGCCATTAAGCTGCCATCTGCCAGGGGCAGGCGTAAAAACACCTCAAACATGTTACTGACATCGTTTTCAACGTCATAAATCGGCTGATATAATAATTTAAATTTGCTGTGTTCTAGGGCATCACGTAGCGATTCGTACAGCGCACTGTCATCACTGCTGGCAAAACTACTTGGGTCATATAGATAGAATAAATCTTTATCGTCGTTACTGTCTTTATTAGCTTTGGCTGCCATGCCGACGGCTTGGATGACACGGTTAATAATACTATTGGTATCAGGTGCACTGGCGTTGACTAAGGTTGCACCAATCGTTACCGTGGTCTTAACCGTACGATGACCAATTTCAATAATGGTGCTATTAATATCGGCAACCAATTTTTGTCCCAATGCTGTCAAATCTTGTTGCCGCATATTAGGGACAATCAGCATAAACATGCTATCATTAAAACGGCTCAAATAGCCATTTTTCACCCGCTCTACCCCAATAATCTCAGTAAGATGTTGCTCAAGAATATTGGCAACGGCAACCACCACCCCATCAATCCCTTCAATCCCCACACTGGCATGGATTTTACCAATATTATCGACGCGTAGCGCCATCAAACCCACCGATAGGTTGTTCTCAACAATCACGTCACGCAGTCGGTTAAACAGTCTTTCAAAACCATGACGATTAAATAGCCCTGTGATTGAGTCAATGCGTTCCATTGCTTCAAGTTTTTTGGCAAGCTCAGCACTATTGGCTTGTTCGTTGGGCTGGATAATGACTTGTAGACACGGCTGACTATCATAGGTAGCAGCCGCTAACTGCAGCTTAGCTGCGAAGGTGGTATTATCTTTTCTCACACTTTCAAATTTAAATTCGACGTTTTTACGGTTGCCTTTTTCAAAGTCTTTTAAAAACGTTTTAAAATCTTGGATATTGTTGCGCGCAATCAAGTCAACAACAGGTATCCCCATCAATTCATCGAGCGTTTTAAACCCAAACATTTCAAGATAGGGCTCATTGGCATAAATATGTAAACCATCTTCAATATAAGCCACTGCACTCTTGGAGTTTTTGATAAGAATATTGGCACGCTGTTCGGCATCGCTCAATACCATTTTTAGCCGCTCAAGCTCGCGCCCTAGTTTATGATGCTCGTGTTCACGGCAGATACGAATAGCCATGCGCAGTAACTTATTTTTGCGCAAAGCATCCGCTGCACCCCAATAGGTATATAAAGGTAATAACTTATGGGTTTTATCAGGGTCGCTAACAAGCTGGGTCTGGGCTTGCTCATTGGCAGTTAATGCCTCTGGGTAATGAGTAGCATCATCAGACAACAGAGCGATGACGGGGATGTGAGCATCGTGGGCTTTTAAAATCTCTTTGACGTCTTTAAACGATAAATCATACGCATTCCCCATCAAAATAATGTCCCAAGACTGGCGCAATAACTTTATCAGCTCGTCTTTGGCATCCAAAAATCCTAAATTAACCTGTTTATAATAATGTTTTTCTAATAACCCAACCAAATGTTCGGCATACAGCTGGTTATCATCAATGATTAACAGGTTGAGTTGTTTTTGTTTTTGCATCGATTAACTATCCCATTAAACGCTTGGTTTATAGAGCACTAAGCGACCTATTATAAGCGAATTTTTTGATAAATTATTTATAATATTAGATTCAATTTCTTATTATATGATTAATCAATCAAAACGGCTATAAAGCTATGAAAATCTTTTATTTTTAATGGGTTAGATTTAATTTGGCAACTTTTGTTGCCATTTTTAGTGGTTAAAACTGAATTCTTACAAAAGCGTATTCTTCGACATCATCAGTCATATTAAGTAGCTCAGTTAAACGCACGTTAATTTCTTTGTTATCAATGCGTATCACTAGCTTGTCTGCCACTTGGTAGCCAAAACGCGCCATCAATAAACGGGGCTGGCTATCAGTGTTGTTTGGGGCGGTTGGAATTATAAATGCCGCAACAAAATGTGGCTGACGGCTACCCGCATTTTGAAATCGCACACCACAAGGTATCGCATTTTGACAATGCACGTGCACTTGTGCCTCAATTTCCAAATAGGTCTTGTTGGTTGGTTGCCCAGTGGGCGTATCGATAAAACCCTGACGGTTGTCTTTAATATAGCCGAGCTGCCAAGTTTTTGAACCATTAACCTTTCGCATCGCAATTAAGGAATTGACTTGCAGTTGATTCAGCGGGTGATAGCTATCGCCACGGCTGATGCTCGGATATGGGTCAACGAGCTGATTGTGGTAGCTAAACACATGCGACAGACACATAGATTGGGGATTTTCTTTGTTCAGCTCGACAACGGTATATTTTTTAAGATGCTCAGTATTTTGAGCTTTGGGTTTTAACCGCTCAGGCAGCTCATTGGCCTGAATGAGATTGCCCAAACTGGTTTTATTGGCAAGCATGTAGTGGATATTATTAAAACCGAGCACGACTTCACATTTTGAATGGCTATGATAATACTCTGCCGCTGGTTTTAACCCATCTTGCAGATTATTCAATATCAATTTGGCCTGACGCGCGCTATTTTTTATCTCAGCATCGGTGCTGATTTGACCTTGGGTAATGGTTTGATGCAAGCGTTTAAATAACCGACTAAACATCAAAAACAGGCAATTGCTGGTTGCTGCAAAGGGATTGAATAAATCATCGACTGCTAGCAGTTGGGGCGGCTGTTTACCTTCTAAATCAATATATAGGTAAGGTTTTTCAACCAAATCTTTACTGATAATAAGCTCTTCCATCAACTGGGTACTTACTTTTTGAATGGCTAAAATATCCGCACGCCGACAAGCATACGGATTGGTGACCGCCACCATCAAGCAGTGAAAATAAATAGCCTCAATCGATAACGGTGCGCCCTGTTTGCTATATTCATTGGCAGAATGCAGTTTGACTGGCAGGGTGATAGACTGCCAATCATTGGTGACTGCAAATCGATAGCAGGCATTCAGGTATTGCCAAATTACCTGTGTATCTTTACGATAGCCGATATATTTTTCAAACAGCGATTGGCGCAGTAATACCATGATACTATATAGGCAGCGCTGAATGACTTGGGTGGGGGTAAGGGATTGAGGTTTACGGCGAAATAAGCCAGTGATGCCTTTTTTATCAGCCACTTCAGGGCGAGCCGCCGCACGTTGCCAAATGACATGGTAAAACATGATGCTCAGATAATGTACCGATAGTACGGTATCTAAGCCTTGCTGTTTTTCTTCATCTAAAATCCCGGGCTGGGTTTGGTAATTCACCCGTAATTTGCCGAGTAACACGCTGACGGCTTTATTAACCTCCTCGAACAATGCAAAGCGTTTGACGTCGTCAATATCGGCAAACATCAACTGGTTTATCACGAATTTATATTCGTCATACATCTCACACGCCGACATACGATTAAAGTGCATCTGCCAATCGGTTGTATCCTGCAATGAACTCTGGGTCACTTTAAGTTCAATAGGACTGGTCGGTGTATCGTTTATGCGCTGTAAGAAATCGTCTAATATGAGATCCGTAACCATTTTTTGCACCCAAATGCACAACATTTTTCGACTTTTTTAACAACAATAAATAACACAAAAACCATATTTTATCTAGCTATTTTAAGATAACTGCACTATTTAACAGACAAATAAAAGCTAACCCCTTATTTAGTTGTTGTCTTTCAACAAATTTTAGTGGTTATACAAATCAATGGGGGTTTTAAATGGCTTATTAGGTAATTCTCGCACCAACTTTGGCACCAAGTAGCCAGCACATTTGGCGAGTAACTCCCAGTACAAAGCGACTGCTTGCTCATCTGAAATATAAAAATGGCTCGCCCCGGCAACTTTATCAAGCACATGCAAATAATAAGGTAATACGCCCGCTTGCCATAATTTTTCGTTCAAGCTTGCAAGCGTATTCGCATCGTCATTAATCGACTTGAGTAGCACAGTTTGGTTAAGTAACGTAACACCCGCTTTTTTTGCCTTACCCAGAAATATTTGTGTTTCTTGGTCAATTTCATTGGGGTGATTGGCATGAATGACCATAACGATGTGACAGCGGCTGTTGGCAAATCGCGCAAGTAACGGCTCATCTAAGCGCTCAGGAATCATCACAGGTACACGGGTATGGATACGAATGGTCTGCACTTGGGGTAGTGCTTCAAGGGTGGTGAAAATCTCCAATAAACGACGGTTGCTCAGTGATAATGGGTCGCCGCCGCTTAAAATCACTTCATTGACCGCGGGGTGCGCTGTGATGTAGGCACTAATGGCTTGCCAATCGTTTTGGGTTGGTAGATTTTCGTGGTAGTCAAAGTGCTGGCGAAAACAATAGCGGCAATTGACCACGCAAGCCCCGGTGACAGGAATCAGCACCCGTGATGCATATTTATGGATGATGCCTTTGACGGGATTGGCGTGTTGTTCATCGAGTGGGTCGGTGACAAAGCCGGTGACTTGTACCGTTTCTTGAAACGTCGGCAACACTTGCTTAAGCAGCGGATCATGAATATCGCCTTTCCCCATTTTTTGCACAAAGCGACGTGGCACTTTTAGGGGAAATTGACCGACCTGACTGTCAAAACTATCTATCGGCAAATCTAACGCTTGCGCCAATTCAGCAAAGCTCGTGATGGTGTCAGAAAACGCATTTTGCCAGTTTTTTTGTGTCGCCAAATAGTTTATCATATACTGTTTATCCAATTGTCAATGCCGCTTGCTGATAACGCCTGTCGCTGATAGGGTTACCCCGTAGGCAGCGCGTTTTTAGCAAATTGGCTATTATACAAAGATTTGATTTACCTCGGTTATTTTTTAGTCGCAACACCTTATTAGGAAATTTTATGGCAACTTACTCAACCAATGAATTTAAAGCTGGCTTAAAAGTCATGCATGAAGGCAATCCATTTGCAATTTTAGAAAATGAATATGTTAAACCAGGTAAAGGTCAAGCATTCAACCGCGTCAAAATGCGTAACCTAAAAACGGGTAAAGTATTAGAAAACACCTTTAAATCTGGCGATAGTCTTGAAGGCGCTGACGTTGTTGATACTGAAATGAACTACCTATACAACGATGGTGAATTCTGGCACTTTATGCACCCAGAAAGCTTTGAGCAGCTACAAGCCGACAAAAACGCGATGGGCGATGCGGCGAAATGGTTAAAAGAAAATAGCAACGAAGAATGTACCATTACCCTATTCAATGGCGTGCCTTTAAGCGTTGCTGCGCCAAACTTTGTTGAGTTAGTGATTACCGAAACTGACCCAGGTCTAAAAGGCGATACATCAGGTGGCGGCGGTAAACCTGCAACTCTTGAAACAGGCGCGGTAGTACGTGTACCATTATTTGTCCAACAAGGCGAAAAAATCAAAGTCGATACCCGCACTGGTGAATACCTATCACGTGTGCAATAATTTTTGAATACATCAAAAAACCCGCTATATTGGCGGGTTTTTTATTTCTAAAACGCTTATTTATAAGCGGTGATTAGCTGTTGTTCCCTATGGTTTGCTACAGATGTATTTAGTGGCTCACAATCCACTTCACTTTTAGTCACAGCGGTATTTTATTTTCAACCAGTTCATTTTTACCAGCATTTTCATAGACTTTACCTTTATATAAGACCGCATAGTCCTTACTGTCACTATTTGTGGTATTGCATTCAACCACTTGCCATTCATTATTCAAACCTACATTGTATTTTTTAATGCTTGCGGTGATTACACCATATTGATTAGCCAAATAACTATCTAAATATGTGTAATTGGTAACATTGGCTTCTTCAAAGCCATAGGTCAATCTGTCTTGAGATAATTGTTCATATATAAAATTACAAGCCATGATTGCAAATCTTTTCAAACTCCTTTTTATAACTTTGCTTTTTGTAATAAAACCTTCATGTATCATCAATACAATGAAATTAAGTAAAAATTTAACAATTCGTCAGACGCAAATAAGTTTAAAATCAACTTTAGAAAAATTCATAAAAATATATTAATAAAATCATCTAAACTATTTGCACATTTGGTTTGGCTAACACAATTCTAGCAGGTACGCATTTGGATAAAAAAGTTGCTCTCATTCTGTTTTTCTTAGTCAGTCTAGCGATTGTTGGGGCATTGCTAGCTACCACTTCATTATTTAGTAAAAAGCAACAAGCTGACCAAGTTGCGCAAGCCGAACAAGATAAAGCTGCCGCTATCTAAACAGTGTCTGGACTCATTGGTTCTGAAAAAGAAACCTTTTTTAATGACCCCGATGTCAAAAAAATCTTAGAAAACAAATATCGACTACACGTCGATATCCAAACTGCGGGTTCGCGCAGTATCGCCACCCAAGGCGGTCAAAAAGGCAATGCAAGTCAATACGACTTTGTATTTCCCTCTGGACAACCTGCTGCCGACAAAATCAAAAAAGACTTTAAAATCCAAAATAGCTATCGAGTATTCTTTACCCCTATGGCTGTCGCAAGCTGGCAGCCTGTAGTAAAAGTACTGGAGCAAAATGCGATCGTCAGAAAAGTTGATAATCATTACAACATCATCGACATGGCCAAATTGCTGACATTGATGAATCAGCAGACTCGTTGGCAAGATTTACCCAACAATACTAGTTTCAAAGTTGGGCGAAAGGTACTTATCAAGTCAACCGATATCAAATCATCCAACTCTGCCGCCATGTATCTGAGTTTGGCAAGCTATATCGCTAACAATAAATCCACCGTCACCAACGATGCTGAAATTACCCAAATACTACCTCAAGTCGCACCGCTATTTATTGGGCAAGGCTACATGGCAGGCTCATCAGCTACTCCATTTGAAGATTATTTGCTCAAAGGCATGGGAGATTCACCAATGGTAATGATTTATGAAGCGCAGTTTTTATCGCAAGTTGAAACGGGTGGAATTCGTCCCGACATGGTACTGCTCTACCCTGAGCCAACCATTTATGCACAACATATTTTATTATCGCTAAATAGCAACGGTAGCAAATTAGGCAATGCTTTAACTACCGACCCAGAACTGCAAAAAATCGCCATCAAATATGGTTTTCGTAGCAACGACCCAAAAATGTTAAACAAATTTCAAAACTCTATCAACCAGCATAAAATTACCTATGTACCAACACATTTAGACGAAGTGATCGATCCACCGACCTTTGAAGTGCTAGAAAAAATGATTACTCAAATCGAACAACAGATGAAGTAATCAAAAACAGCGTTCAACTTATCGTTAGATCGGTCAGCTAAAATATAAAAGCAATAATAAAAAAATAAAGGATAGTATATGCAAGAATTAACCCCACCAGAAACCACCACACCCGTCATTACTCTAGAACCGCCAAAGCCAGTCGCAGTCGTACCACAAGACGAAGCCGACCAAATGGTAAAACTCGACCAAACCAAAGTTCCAGAGCTTGATGCAAAGGTCAATGACTTTGTCATGAATGTGCTTCAAACTCCTGTCAACACGCCAGTATTTGATGAAAAAGTTAATTCTATTCACCAATTAGGTAGTGCCGAAATTCGAGCCTCAGCACAAATTTCCAATCGAATGCTAGATCGTCCCGCCAAAAGCATGGATAAAGCCTTATTTGATAACTCGCCCATTGCCAAATCATTGACCGAGCTACGTGGTGTGGTGGAAGACTTAGATCCAAGCCGACAAGGCTCTTTAGATAGCCCACGCAAATTTTTAGGCATCATCCCGATGGGTAAAACAGTGCAGGACTATTTTAGAAAGTATGAATCATCGCAAACCTATATTAACTCGATTATCGAAAGTCTTTATAACGGTAAAGATGAGCTGATGAAAGACAATGCGGTCATCGAGCAAGAAAAAGTAAATATGTGGAACTTGATGCAATCGTTGCGTCAATATATCTACGTCGGTAAAAAAATTGATGAACGTCTAGAGCAAAAAATCGGTGAGCTTGAAGCCACAGATCCTGAAAAAGCGCGAGTGGTTAAAGAAGAAATGCTGTTTTATGTGCGTCAAAAGAATATGGACTTTTTAACTCAATTAGCGGTGAATATTCAAGGCTATTTAGCACTCGATATGATTCGTAAAAACAATCTTGAACTCATAAAAGGGGTGGATCGTGCCACTACTACTACGATTTCGGCGTTACGTACTGCCGTAATGGTATCACAAGCATTGAGTAGCCAAAAACTGGTACTTGACCAAATCAATGCGTTAAATTCGACCACAAGTAGTTTGATTGAATCAACCTCAGTGCTATTAAAACGCCAAACCGCACAGGTACACGAGCAAGCCAATAGTAGCTCAGTAGATATGGAAAAACTGCAAAAAGCCTTTAACAATATCTATGAAACTATGGACGCGATTGACGACTTCAAAGTCAAAGCATTGGGTAATATGCAACAAACAGTCAACGTACTAACCCAAGAAGTCGATAAAGCCCAAACTTATCTTGACCGCGCCAATCGCCAAACGGTGATTGATGTTGCAAACAACTTGCAAATTGACGATAAAAAATTGGGTGAGGTTAAAATCTAGCCAATCAATATGACTGGCAAAAACAGGGATGTTTGTGATTTCACCTTATCTCAAAAATGCCCCTTTTTATCACAAAAGGATATTTGATGACTTACTACTATAATAAACCATCAAAGTATTTCAACACTTATCTAGCACTTGGTGTTGGCTTCGCTGCGATCATTAGCCTTTCTGCTTGTAGCAAATCTGGTAACAGCACCGCAAAAGATGAGGCACCTGCAACTGTCAACATTACCAGTGAACAAGCCATCAATAACCCTGATTCGCTATATATCTTGGCAGGTTCAGAACTCAAAGATATTGAGCCTTTTTTGGATGATATCAAAGCCAAAACTGGCATATCTATCAAACTTGACTATACTGGCACAATTGATGGTGCCGAAGCCATCGCACAAGGTAAAAAAGCCGATGGGGCTTGGTTTTCACATGGTAAATATCTCAGCCTTATCAATGGCAAACAAATCATCACCCAAACTCCGATTATGCTGTCGCCCGTGATTATGGGTGTCAAACAAAGCAAAGCCCAGCAGTTAGATTTGGTTAGTGCTGATGGCAAGACCGCCAAAACAGATATCACTTGGCAAACTATTGCGCAGAAAGCCAACAATGGTGAACTTAAATATGCTATGACCAACCCCGCATCTAGCAATTCGGGTTTTACTGCACTCATGGGTGTGGTTTCTGCTTTTGCTGGGACATCCGATGCGCCAACTGAAGCTGATATTGCCAAAGCACAACCTAAGCTAAAGCAATTTTTTAAAGGTCAAACCTTGACTGCTGGTAGTTCTGGCTGGCTTGCGGATGCCTTCGTCAAAAATTTGGATACTACCAACAACCTGGACGGCATGATCAATTACGAATCCGTATTGATGCAATTGAACAAAAGCAGCAAGCTCAAAGAGCCTTTAGTTTTGCTATATCCTAAAGAGGGAATCATCACCGCTGACTATCCGCTTATGTTATTAAATACCAGCAAACAAGCCGCGTATGACAAAGTTGTTTCGTATCTTAAAACAGCAGAATTTCAAACCAAATTAATGCAACAAACCTTTCGCCGTCCAGTCAATAGTAGCGTCAAACTTGATTCAAGTTTTAATCAAGCGATGATGGTTGAGTTACCTTTCCCAAATGCCAAGACGGTAATTAACAGCATTCTTGGCTCATATATGAATGAGTTACGCTTGCCCGCTCGTCCGATTTTTATCATTGATACTTCAGGCTCGATGTCTGGGAATGGCATGGAGCAGCTAAAAAAAGCATTGATGACATTAACCGATGGCGATGGTACTACAATGGGCGATTTTGCCAAATTCTCTGAACGTGAGCAAGTCACTTTTATTCCATTTAATAGTACACCAGAGGCAGAAAAGCAATATACCATCGGTAAAGATGCCAAAGCCCGTGAACCTGTACGCCAATTTGTGAAAGACCTTACTGCAGGTGGTGGTACAGCGATTTATAGTTCACTACACAAAGGCTATCAAGAAATTGTCGCGCGACAATCCAATGCTGCCATTGCCCAACCGTACTACGATACTATTGTCCTTATGACCGATGGCCAAAATACCAACGGTGAAAATTTTGAAGCATTTGAAAAGTTTTACAACACACTACCTGCCAATGCCAAGAATGTCAAAACTTTTACTGTGCTATTTGGCGATGCCGATCCGACCGAAATGCAAAAAATTGCCGATTTGACGGCTGGTAAAGTATTCGATGGACGAAAAGAGAATTTAGCCAATGTATTCAAGCAAATCCGTGGTTATCAATAAAACTTAGACAAAATCACAAGGAAAACGAAACCGCTATGCAACGTTTTTGGTTATTTTTTTATGGATTACCCAATATATTTGGCTTAGCTTTTTTGTTGATTGCGCTAATAAGCTATGTTTGGCTGGCTTTGACGACCAATGATATCAGCTCGACAATGGTATTTTTAGTAGCGGTCATATTGGCTTATCCGCTAGGGTGGTTATTCGGTTTTCTAATCCGCAAAAAAGATGACATGTTGCACTTTCAGCAGACCTTAACTGCCGAGCAAATTACCGATGAATTAAACCGCTTAATGCATAAAGTCAAAAACCGAATCTCGCCAGATTCCTATACGCATTTGCAAAATATTCAAAGTTCAATCATGTCGGTATTGCCACAATTGGTCGCGGGTCGCTTTGCCAATCAAGATTTATTTACTATCAAAAAGACAGTATTCGATTATCTGCCTACCACCCTTGAAAACTACTTAAAATTACCATCCGTCTATGCCTCTATGCATGTCGTTCAGGATGGTAAAACACCTAAAATGCTACTCAATGAACAACTCGCCTTGATTGATAATAGTATGCAACAGGTGGTACACAGTATCTACAATGAGGACGCACAAGCTTTATTAGTCAATCAGCGATTTTTGGAAAACCGCCTGCAACAGCCCAATTTTTTGGGTTAGCAATTGGAATTTATCAAGTTGTCGTTTAAAGAGTAACTTCACAAGGCAGACAAGCGATGACTTTTGCAACCGCCGCTTCGAGCTGACTGCTATCGCTCGGCATGACAGTGATATGACCAATTTTTCGACCTTCGCGCTCTTCTTTATCATAATTGTGCACGTGCACGCCAGCGATGGATAGGACTTCCTCCAGTTTTGGGTACTCTCCGATGACATTTAGCATGACAGAGGGTTTGACAATGGCTGTGTCTCCCAATGGCAACCCCGCCACCGCACGCATATGATTTTCAAATTGACTGGTTACCGCGCCTTCAATACTCCAGTGCCCTGAGTTGTGCACGCGGGGTGCGATTTCATTGGCAAGCAATTTTTCAGCCCCGCCTTCAGAAGTCACAAATAATTCTAACGTCAACACGCCCACATAGTTTAAATGTTCGAGCAATTTTTTGATATTACTTTGGGCTTGTTCGGTCAATTGCTCGACTTTCGGTGCTGGTGCGGTTGATTTGGCTAAAATACCATTGCTATGCTCATTTTGCACGAGCGGATAATAGCGGATTTCACCGTTTTGGGCGCGCACGGCAATGATAGATACTTCACGCTCAAAGTGAATAAAGCCTTCGGCAATGAGCGGCGCTGTTTTGGTTGCGTCGCCAAGTTCTGCCCACGCGGTGTCAATTTGGTCAGCGGATTTGACCACAAACTGCCCTTTGCCATCATAGCCCCCGCGTGTGGTTTTGAGTACCAAAGGCAATCCCAATTTATCGGCGGCGGCTTGGATATCGGCTTTGCTATGCACCGCCATAAAAGGCACGGTGGCGATATCTAATTGGTTAAACAAGTTTTTTTCATTTAACCGATCTTGTGCCACTGATAGCGCAAATGACGATGGGTATAAGGTTTTGGTCGATTCCAAAAACTGGGCAGGTTTGAGTGGGGTGTTTTCAAATTCTAAGGTAAAAATATCGCAGCTTTGGGCAAAATCTTCAAATTGCTCGCTACTAAACACTTTGCCCAGTAAGCGTGCGGGGCAATTGGCACTATCCTCCAAAAACACGCAGCGAATGCCGAGTGGCAACGCCGCTTGCGCCAACATCATACCTAGCTGTCCGCCACCTAAAATCCCAATGGTTTTGACTGGATAATTGGAATGATTGATGGTATAAAAATTGGCGGTTTGCATAGGCATGGTGGCGGCTCTTTTTGATAAGTGAAACACAGAAGAAAAATTATGGCTAATTATAAAGGATTTGCCCACAAATAAAAAATCTAAGCACAAAAAAACCCATAAGTCTTTAGTCTTATGGGTTCAATAAATCAATGAATAGGCGTTACGCCTTAACTGTAATGCACGGGTTCTTCGTCATACACATTGGCATGCCACTGTGAGAGCTGCTTTTGCATTAAGGTTTGAATGGCAGCATGAATCATGCTTTGACCAATCAACTGGGTATCATCCCCTAACAGTTCTTTCACCTTGTCAGAAAATTCAATGCTTACCAAGTCTTCTGACTCATCATTCGAGGTACGTAGTACCATTTTGCCATCATCTTGCTCGACAAACTCCAGCATCATCGCTTCTGCTTTGGCATCCTTTGCCGCTTGCAGTAGGCTTTGGTAATCTGATTTTGTATCTTTTTGCATCGTCGCTCCTCAATCTTTTATCCGCCCCAGTGACTACTTTGGTTACTACCTTAGTAACTATCTTATGAACTAGGCTAAGCAACCTGTTAGTCACCCTGTCATATCGCTTTCATCAACGTAAGCATGGTTTAACGCTTGCATCTTTTTAGAAGCTTGTTGACAGCTTATTAACAGGGTTTGGCATCTTGCATGATTATTAAAATGGCGACTTTCACGGTAAAAATCAAGCATAATTTGTGATATTAACACAGCGACTACAATGCATAATACTTAAGGGTTGCTGTGATAAATTATTTAGCGAACCATGCAGCTTGAAACATTGAACTTATAACAACTGCGGAAATACACTTTTTAAGCCGCCAACAAAAATCTCTACCGCAACGGCCGCAAGTAGCATCCCCATGATACGATTGAGCACATTAAGCCCGGTATCACCTAAGAAACGACTCACCTGCCCCGCTGCCATAAAGCTTAGATAAGTAATAATACTGATAATCAAACCTGCGGTGATAATCGCTAGCATATTAAAATAACTATGCCCGCTCGCGGCATAAATAATCACGGTAGAAATCCCACCAGGACCAATCACCATCGGAATCGTCAATGGCACCACGGCAGATGCCGCCCCTTGAAACGCCACGCCATTTAAATCCCCGGATTTACCGACATGCGGTTTGGCAACATTGCCAGCGCCATTCATCATGCCAATAGCAATAATCAATACCAAGATACCGCCTGCAATACGAAATGACCCAAGCGAAATCCCCAGCACCTTTAAGATAGGCTCGCCTGCCAACGAAAATATCGCGAT
>NZ_DALZSV010000024.1:0-37217 GCF_032014955.1 Moraxella sp. CTOTU47724 | reverse complement strand
TGCTGATAGCAAAATGTCGTTCATAAAACGGGTGACTTTACCAAGCCAGCTGTTTTCGGCAAATTCGGCAAGATAAATACCTGCCATGACACCAATCGGTGTGCCGACTACAAGCCCCAATCCTGTCACCATGATTGAGCCGATAATCGCATTGCGAAGACCACCGATTTCGTTTGGCGATGGGGTGTCTTGAGTAAAAATAGGCATGGTCAATAACGCATGCGAGCCTGATAAAAACAATTTGAATAAAATTAAGCCTAAGAAGGTCAAGCCAAATACAATGGACAAACCGGCAAATACCAGTCCTAGAGCATTGCTTAGACGGCGGCGTTTGTAAATGGCGTTATTACGATTCATGTTGGTAGTAGTCATAGTATTCCCCAGCGTCCTTATTTCGTACCCGCATTTTTATCCATACGACTGAGCATCAATTTTGAAATCACCAGTACAATAAAGGTAATGATAAATAGTAAGAAACCTAAGTGTAATAGCGATGATTGGTGCAAGCCTTCAGACTCTGCAAACTCATTTGCCAATGCCGAAGTGATTGACACCCCTGACTGGAACAAACTTGGACTGACGTTATAAGCGTTACCAATAACAAAGGTGACTGCCATCGTTTCACCCAATGCGCGACCCAATCCCAAAATGATACCACCCATCACACCGGCTTTGGTATAAGGCAACACCACGTATCGCATCACTTCCCAAGTGGTTGAACCCAAACCATAGGCAGATTCTTTAAGCATCTTTGGCGTAATGGAGAAAACATCACGCATGACCGATGCAATAAACGGGATAATCATGACTGCCAAAATCAAACTTGCGGTGAACAGACCAATACCCATCGGCGCACCTTGGAATAAACGACCCACATAAGGCACATCACCCAAATGGTCAATCAGCCAAGGCTGGATATGTTCTGAAAACCAAGGTGCAAATACGAAAAACCCCCACATACCATAGATAATTGAAGGGATACCCGCTAACAACTCAATGGCAATACCCAAAGGACGTTTTAAAAAATTGGGGCAAAGCTCTGTCAAAAACATGGCAATACCAAAACTTACAGGCACCGCAATCAAAATGGCAATGACAGAAGTCACCAACGTACCATAAATTGGTGCGAGTGCGCCGTATACATCCATCCCTGTATCCCAGTCTTTACTGGTATAAAAGTTAATGCCAAATGCTTTCATACTTGGCAATGCGCCAAGAAATAGTGAGATTAAGATACCACCTAACAACAACAGCACGATAAACGCAAAAAGACGAGTCGCGTTGACAAACAACCAGTCTAATTGTTTTTGCTTTGCGAGTTTTGCGTGTAAATCCGACATAAGAACCCAGCCATCAAAAAATAGTTTTAGTTTACTAATTCTATAAATTTAAAAAAAAACGTAGAGCATTAACTCGTTTATTGCTCTACGTATCGTTTGACATGCCTAACCCTGTTAACTGTTAACCATCATCATGAGATTATTTTGCCGCTGACGCAGTTGCTGTGGCAGCCTCTGAGCTAAATAGTGGCTTACCATCAGCCCCTACAACTTTTTTCCACTCTTCACGGAAGATAGCTTTGCTTTCTGCTGAGAATGGTACGAAGTCCAATGATTTTGCTAACTCATCACCGCTTGAATACGCCCAGTCAAAGAATTTAAGGGTATTTTTGACGTTTTCTGGGTTGGTTGGTTTAGTATGGACTAAGATGAATGTTGCCGCAGAGATTGGCCAGGCATTTGGGTCTGCTTGGTTAGTCAATACAATATTAAAGCCTGGTGTACCTTTCCAGTCTGCATTACCTGCAGCGGCAAAGCTTTCAGCCGATGGTTGTACAAAGTTGCCTGCTGCGTTTTTAAGCTGTGTATGCGACATTTTGTTTTGTTTTGCGTAAGCGTACTCAACATAACCGATTGAATTTTTGGCACGAGCGACGTTACTTGCCACGCCTTCGTTACCTTTACCACCTGCACCTGTCGCAGCGGTTGGCCATTTAATGGATTTGTCTACACCTGGCCCTGCTTTCCATTCTGGTGATACAGCGGCTAAGTAGCTTGCAAAGTTAAAGGTTGTACCTGAACCGTCAGAACGGAAAATCGTCGTGATTGGCGCATCTGGTAGTGTCACGCCTGCGTTTAATGCGGTAATCGCTGGGTCATTCCATTTAGTGATTTTACCCAAGTAGATATTGGCAAGGGTAGCACCGTCTAGTTTTAATTGACCAGGTGCAACACCATCGATGTTAACAACCGGTACAACACCACCGATAACGGTTGGGAACTGGATTAAACCGCTTTTATCCAACTCTTCTTTGCTTAAAGGCGCATCCGACGCACCAAAGTCAACAGTGTTTGCTTGGATTTGTTTGATACCACCTGATGAACCGATTGATTGGTAATTTACTTGACCGCCAGTGGCGTTCTTGAACTCACCTGCCCATTTAGCATAAATAGGTTGTGGGAAAGATGCGCCTGCACCTGTGATGGTAAATACGGCGTTTTTGTCGCTACCTGCAGTGCTTGATGTTGCTGAAGCACCCGCTGCTTGATTGTCTGCTTGTTTGTTACCACAAGCGGTTAATGCTAAGGTCGATGCTACGACAACACTTAATAATGAATAACGCATGGATAGCTCCTAAAAACGTTTTTTGAGTTTACAATGAAACTGCTTGAATGAAATAAATGTCACGAACGGTACAATTTAACTTTTCTGGTTATTTTCACTAGGATAGCTTAAAGATGATATAGCTCAATGCTGACCGACTTAACTGTCATGATAATAACCATAATTTGGTTTGTATAAAAATTGTGTATATGATTACAAAGAAATGTGACAGTATCATGACAATTTGATGACTCACCGATTGCGCACGGTATAAGTAGACTAGATAATTATATTTAACTCGCTTATCGATTCGCAAAGCCTTGAAATGCTTTGCGACTTTTAGTGGTGAATGGGAAAGAAGCGATTAACCATTTAACAACTTCTTAACTTAGTAGCTTAAGACTATAAAAACCAATGGCAGTCGCAATCAATGTTAAAAACACATGGATGCCAATCAAGGCGACACCTTGCACTACTTTGCCGGTATTCAACAAAGTAAACACTTCGGCACTAAACGTACTAAACGTTGTCAGTCCCCCCAAAAACCCGGTGGTGATAAACAGTCGTAAGTTTGGGTGCATCTTTTGGGTGAGTATCAAGGCAAATCCCATCAACAGCCCACCTAGTACATTGGCAAATAGTGTGCCATAGGGCAACCAAGGATGTACGCTGTTGATTCTGGCTAACCACCAGCGCAGCATTGCCCCCAATGCCGCCCCCAATCCTATCCATAGCCATGGCATCTTCAAGTCCTTGTGGTGGTTATGGGTTAGCTGGATTGACAGCAGGCAGCGTTGTCATATCCCAACGTGGCAAGCAGCTAACCGCTAGCTCATCCTGTTGACCTGCGTTCAAACGTTGCCACCCAGCGAAGGCAATCATGGCGCCATTGTCGGTACACAAGGCAGGCGGTGCATAATGCACAGTGGCATTGATTTTGGCTAATGCCTCAGCTAGCGATTCTCGTAGTTGTTGATTGGCACTCACCCCGCCTGCGATTACTAAGCGTCTCATGCCTGTTTGCTGCAAGGCTTTGATGCATTTTTTCACCAACGTATCAACCATCGCATATTGAAAACTTGCCGCAATATCGGCGCGCGTCTGGGCATGCTCAGGATTATGGCTATCGGTTGGATGGTCTTTAATCAAATTATGCACGGCGGTTTTCATACCACTAAAAGAAAAATCCAATCCTTTGCCCAACATCGGGCGCGGTAATTCATAGGCTAACGGATTGCCTGTTTGCGCCAAGCGGGCAATATTAGGTCCACCAGGATAAGGTAACTCTAGCATTTTAGCGGCTTTATCAAAGCACTCGCCTGCGGCATCATCAATCGACTCACCTAATATTTCATATTGCCCGATGCCTTTGACCGCCACCAACATGGTATGTCCACCTGACACCAACAACGCGACAAACGGAAAATCGGGCGGATTGGCGCCTAATAGCGGCGCGAGTAAGTGTCCTTCCATGTGATGTACGCCAATCGCAGGAATATCAAGCGCCATCGCCAAACTGCGGCCAAATAATGCCCCAGTCATCAACGCGCCCACCAGTCCAGGACCTTTGGTAAAGGCAATTGCATCGATATCGGTTTTTTTAAGTTGGCAGCCATCAAGCAGTTGCTGCAACAAGGGCACTAATTTACGGATGTGATCGCGGCTTGCAAGTTCAGGGACTACCCCGCCATACGTCGCATGTAGCGCGATTTGACTATATAGCACTTGCCCGACCAAACCTTGATTGGGTTGGTGACGTTGGTCACTATCAAAAATGGCTAATCCCGTTTCATCGCAGGATGTTTCCAGTCCTAGCACACGCATGGTATTTCCTTAAACGATAAATAAACGTCAACATACCGATGGCAACTTAGTTATTTTTTGCCATCATTGATAATTTTGACAGGAATGGTTAACCCTTTGGCAAAGGGCTCGGCAAAGACATAAGTGTATTGACTCGGGGCAATTTGCTGGGTGGTATGAATGACAAACGCGCTGTTTTTACCGGCTGTGAGTTCATGTGACACATAAGCAGTACCCAGCTGGTCGAGCACTTTAGATAAGACTTCATTGACTGCCATACCCACCGTTAAATTGTAGCGGGAGGTTTCATTATCCACATGATACATCTCAGCATACGCTTTGACAGGCTCGCTATCGATCGCAAACGGGTATTTAAAGCTAGCTTTATCGACTGGCTTAACGCCCGAATCCACCAATGCCCAGTTGATTTGTTTGGGCACACCGTTTTGGGCGGTTTGGGGAGATACGGTACTGGCGACAGCTACACTGGCAACGTGATGCGGACTTTGAACGCTAGCCACTGTGGCGCTTACTGTGGCACTTGCTGTGCTGTTTTGCGCTGGCTGCTCATCACTGGCAGGTTGACAAGCCGAGAGCAATACCCCACCCATCAGCAAACTTGATACTATAACTGCTTGTTTCACTGGCACGCCTCCAATACATCCAAACTTTTTGTCTAGCTTAGCCTAACTTAGCCTAGCTTAGGCAGTGACGCTCCCATTACTGACGGGCTGATAAGAAAGATGACGATTGATGCGTTTTTCTGCCAATCGAAACATCCCAATCAATAGCCAAGACAATAACAAATAAATGATACCTGAGGCAAAGAACAACTCAAAAACGGTATAAGTTTTTGACATAATCGTCGTTGCCACACCGGTGATATCCATCAAAGTGATGGTCGATGCCAGCGCACTGCCTTTGAGCATAAAAATCACTTCATTGCCATAAGCCGGCAGCATGATGCCAAAGGCACGAGGAAAAATAATTCGGCGCAATTTTTGGCTATACGACATGCCAATGGCGTCGGCAGCTTCATTCTCGCCTTTGGGGATGGACTTGATAGCACCGCGGATGATTTCTGCGGTATAAGCTGCTGTATTGAGGGTAAAAGCGATGATAGCGCACCAAAATGGACTCGCTAACACACCCGATTTCCACAGCACAGACTCGGTCACCCATTTAAATTGCGACAAGCCATAATAAATCAAAAAGATTTGCACCAGTAGCGGCGTACCCCGAAAAAAGAAAATATACGCAAACGGCAATGCCTGTACCCAAGGTTTTTTCGACAGCCTAGCCAAGGCTAGCGGCACTGCCAACATAAACCCCAATAAACCCGACAACACCACAAGCTCAATGGTGATAATACTACCTTGCAGCAGTTTTGGGATACTATCAATAATAATTTGCCAATTCCAGTTCATTGATGAATCCCCTATTTTGCCATGCCGATTTTTTGTAGGCGTTTTGCATAACGCTCTGCTGGGTTATTGACCCATTCTAGCCACATAATCATACCGGTGATGATGACGGTCAGACTCAAGTACAACAAGGCTGCTGCCATATAAAAAGTAAACGGGCTTTGCGTGGAAGTCGCTGCCGTTTTGGCGTGGCGCATGATATCTTCAAGCCCGACCACAGAAACCAACGCAGTATCTTTGAGCAGTACCAAAAACAAATTACCCAGTCCTGGCAGTGCAATACGCCACACTTGTGGCAACGTCACTCGCCAAAGGATTTGAAATTTTTTCATGCCAATCGCTTGCGCTGCTTCGGCTTGACCTTTTGGAATCTCTTGAAATGCCATACGAAAAGTTTCGGTCGCATACGCACCAAATGCCACAGACAGCGCCGTAACCCCCGCCCAGAACGGACTGACATCCACATATCCCGTATTGCCAAATTGCGATAGAATAAGCCCCATCAACATCGAGCCGCCAAAGTAAATAAACATGACTGACAGCAGTTCTGGAATACCACGGATAATGGTGGTGTAAGCGGTGGCGATGGCATTGAGCACTTTAAACCGTGACATCTTAGCGGTCGCGCCCAATAATCCCAAAATCAGCCCAATGACCAAACTAGTCAGTGCCAGTTTGATGGTGACCCAAGCACCACTTAATAATAGCTGCCCAAAACCTTGTAGATCTAACACAATATCGATACCCTGTCTTTTTAACTCTGTTTGTTGACCTATTACCCAAAAAATGCTTAAAACCCAGTTTTACCGTCACCCAGTTTCACCGTCACATAGACAAAAGGTGATAATGGATATGACCTTTCGCTTTGTTTTTTGCAGGGTGCAATTTTACGTGATTGCCCTATCAAAAACCATCAAAAAAAACAAAAAACTGAGTGACTTTTCACCCAGTTTTTGACTGAACCCAAGCGTTTGGTTAAGTTATTTGCTGGTACTTGCCACAGTCGTCGTGGTCGTTGTGGTACTAGAGACCGTAACTGCCACGCTGCTTGCTGCCGCCGTTGTGGTGGTTGCATTACCAAAATATTGGTTATAGATTTTGTCATACGTGCCATTTGATTTTAACGTGGCAATCGCTTTGTTAAATTCTAAACGCAGTGGGTCACCTTTACGAACGAGGATACCCATTTTGTCATTGACATCAATCTCTTTACCTTTGATTTCAAAGCCTTTACCTTCTGGCGTGGTCAGCCAATAAGCGGCAGGGGCTTTATCCGAAATCATCATATCTGAGCGCCCTGCTGCCAAGTCCATAAACGCATTGTCCAACCCTTCATACAGGTTTAGCTGGGCTTTTGGGTGATTTTTTTCCATCCACTGGGTTGATAGCGTTGAACGCTGTGCCGCAACTTTATGGCTGTCAATTTGGGCAGGGTCATCCGGATTGATTGGGCTACCTTGTTTGGTCAAAAACACCAACGTATTGGTAAAATAGGGGTCGGTAAAATCGACTTGCGCCTGACGTTCTGGGGTGATAGACATCGCATCAATTACCACGTCATATTTTTTTGCCATCAAGCCTGGCAATAAACCATCCCAATCTTGTGGCTTGATTTCACAGTTGGCTTTCATTTGTGCACATAAAGCTTGCATAAAATCCACATCAAAACCTGTCAAACTGCCATCCGCTTTGGTGATACTAAAGGGTTTATAAGTGCCTTCAGTGGCGATGCGAATGGTTTTGCCTGCCATACTGCTTGATGTCTCTGTGCTGCTACCCACCGTTGTAGAAGCGGCTGCGCTACCCGTCGTTGCCGCCGTTTTTTCTGCAGGTTTTTGACAACCCACTAGCGCTAGACCTGCCAATGCCAAACTACCCAATAATGAAATATTTGCTTTCACCTGATACTCCTAATTTTTAACGTCTAACACATGACAATTTTTGCTTGTGAGTTGTAAGAAAACGAACAGCTTAATCAGTTATTTAACGGCTTATTTCGGTAAATCTGCAAAATATTTTTGGCTGATTTTATCGTAAGTACCATTGGCTTTTAACGCCGCCAGTGCGGTGTTGAATTTGCCAATCAATGGATCATTTTGACGAAGGGCAATGGCAATTTTGTCATCAATATTGATCGGTTGACCTTTAACTTCAAAGCCTTGACCTTTGGCAGTTTTTAACCATGATAAAGCTGGGGCGCTGTCAGAAATCATCAAATCTGTGCGACCCGATTCTAGGTCAAGATAGGCATTATCTTGGGTGTCATACAGTTTTGGGGTGGCTTTTGGGAAGTTTTTGGCTAAGTACTCAGCGGCAGTTGTTGAACGCTGCGCGCCCACAGATTTGCCCGCTAGATCATCAGCGCCTTTGTCTACCCCTTTTTTGCCAATCACAACGAGGTTATTGGTAAAGTATGGGTCGCTAAATGCCACCACTTGGCGACGCTCTGCGGTGTCTGACATCCCCGCCATGATGGCATGGTATTTTTGTGCTTGTAGTCCTGGAATCAGACCATCCCAATCTTGGGAAATCACTTCACATTTGAGTTTGGCTTCACTACATAACGCATCTGCCAAATCAATCTCAAAGCCGATTAATTTGCCATTGGCATCTTTATAACTAAAGGGGACAAAGCTTGATTCGGTAGCGATACGAATCTGTGGCATATCTGCGTTTGCTGCGGTGGTTGCGCTACTTGCTGCTGCCGTGTCTGCCGGTTTTTCCGCAGGTTTTTGACAGGCGGTTACTCCCATCAAAATGGCTAACGACGATACACCCAAAACCGATAACTGTTTCATAACAACACCTTTTTGTCAAAATTTGAGGGTCACCCACATCTACTGTGTAAATCTTAAATCGCTCGATACAACGTCAATTAATTACCAAAATGTTGCTTTTGTAATTTTGCCAACTCGCCATTGCTTTGTAGTGCATCTAAGGCTTTGTCAAATTCTGCTTTTAGTGGATCGCCTTTACGAATGGCCATTGCGATGTTGTCACCATTATCCATCTCACTGCCGACGATTTGGTAGTTGCTGTTTTGTTTTAGCCATTCGCTAGCGGTTACTTTCTCAGACAGCACTGAATCGATACGACCTGATTTTAGGTCAATATAGGCGTTGTCATAGTTGTCATACAATTTGATTTCGTTGGTTTTGCTCAGTTTATCTTGAAGGTACTGTGCCATGGTGGTTGAGCGTTGACCGCCGATTTTTAGCCCTGAAATCGCTTGTGGGTTGAATTTGCCACCTTTGGCAGCGACCCAAACCATGGTGTTTTTAAAATAAGGCGTGGTGAAATCCACTTGCGCTGAACGCTCTGGGGTAATTGACATACCCGCGGCAACCGCGTCGTATTTTCTCGCCATCAAGCCTGGCAAAATACCGTCCCAATCTTGCGCTACGATTTCGCAGTCGAGTTTCGCTTGGGCACACACGGCTTTGGCAACATCCACGTCATAACCGCCTAACGTGCCATCGGCATTGGTGTAGTTAAATGGTTTGTAGGCGCCTTCAGTGGCAATACGAATTTTTTTGCCTGTGCTGGCACTGGCAGCGGGTTGGCTGGCGGCTGCACCTTCTGTTTTTTCAGCAGGTTTTTGACAGGCGGTTAATCCCATGCTAACTGCACATACCGTTGCCAAGGCGAGTTTTGAGTAGGTTGAATTCAAGGTTGATTGCATGGATGTTCCTTACAAATGAAATTTTTGAGTAAAAAGCGATTTAATATCAGGTTTCGCTTTCAGCGATTTCAATATTTAAAATCAATGCGACTAAAATAAATGCGAGTTTACAATTTAGTTAAAATTAACATAAATTAACATTTTTGCAAGTGAAAAACGTATGCAGCAACAATTAAATCAAATAAATTTTTTCTGATGCCTAAAACTACAAAACCGCCAATCGCATTGCGATTGACGGCTGATAGGCTGATTGGATTATTTTTGATGGCTTGCCATAAAGTCTTTCACCCGCGCTGATTTCGGATTGTCAAACACCTGCTCGGGTGTGCCTATTTCTTCGATACGTCCCTCATGCAAGAACACCACTTGGCTTGATACATCGCGCGCAAAACGCATTTCATGGGTGACAATCAGCATGGTGCGACCTTCTTCAGCAAGCGATTTCATCACCGCTAATACTTCATTGACCAATTCTGGGTCGAGGGCAGAGGTTGGCTCATCAAATAGCAATACTTGGGGCTTCATCGCTAGCGCACGAGCGATGGCGATACGCTGGCGTTGCCCACCCGATAAGTTTTCTGGGTAAGCATCTTTTTTATCCAGTAGTCCTACGCGTTTTAGTAGCACTTCGGCTTCACTGATGGCTTGGTCTTTGGCGATTTTTAGGACTTGGCTCGGCCCCTCAATGATGTTTTGCAAAATAGTCCGGTGTGGCCATAGGTTAAAGTTTTGGAACACAAAACCCATTTTTGAGCGAAACTGCTCAAGCTGACGCTGATTGGCGGCAACCAAATCCCCTGATTTATTCGGTTTTAGTACCAATGCTTCACTGCCCAGGAAAACCTCCCCTTGCGAGGGGTTTTCAAGCAGGTTGATACAGCGTAGCAAGGTGGATTTGCCCGAACCGCTGGAGCCCAGAATTGAGATGACATCGCCATCATAAGCGGTCAACGATACACCTTTTAATACTTCAAGCGATCCAAAGTTTTTGTGGATATTGTTAAGTTGCAAGGCTACAGGACGCTGTAAGTTTGGCATAGCATCTGACATGATATTCAATCCAAAATTTGACGATAGGTGGAAAAAAACTGTCTATTTTCGCTTAAAACGCTACTAAAACGCAACTTTTTCTCTCATTTAACTTTATTTTATGGCGCCGGTCTTTAGCGCTTGTTTTTAGATTGAGTCATAACCATTAATTTTTGTCTGTCAAAACTTTCTAAATTCCATTTTTGGATTGAAGTTGTTATGATGAAGCGATGATTATATTAGGGACTGACTATGCAAACCATGACTGATACCAAACATTATATGCAAACCGTGGGACAGCAAGCGCGCGCTGCTTCAGCAATTTTGGCAAAAGCAGACACCGCGCTCAAAAATAGCGCCCTACTCGCTATCTATGACGCCCTGCAACAAGCCAAATCACAGGTGTTGGCGGCCAATGCCACCGATATTCAAAACGGTCAACAAAAAGGACTGGATGACGCACTACTTGACCGATTGGCGCTCACCGATGCGCGTTTTGAAGGCATGTTACAAGGGCTAAAAGATGTCGCCATGTTACCTGACCCAATTGGCGAGGTCACTGATATGACCTTTCGTCCATCGGGTATTCAGCTAGGTAAAATGCGCGTGCCGCTGGGTGTGGTCGGGATGATTTATGAATCTCGCCCCAATGTGACCATTGAAGCTGCATCTTTGGCATTAAAATCTGGCAATGCGATTATCCTACGTGGGGGGTCAGAAGCGTTTTATTCTAACCAAGCATTGGCTGCGTGTGTCAAACAAGGTTTACAAGCAGTTGGTTTGCCAGAGGCCGCAGTGCAAGTGGTCGAAACCACCGACCGCGCGGCAGTGGGGGAACTCATTACCATGAATCGCTATGTCGATGTGATTGTGCCGCGAGGTGGTAAAAGCCTAATTGAGCGTATCAGTAATGAAGCGCGCGTCCCTGTCATCAAGCATCTAGATGGTAACTGCCATACCTTTGTCGATCGCGATGCAAACTTGACTATGGCAACCGCTATTTGCGTCAATGCCAAAACTCACCGCTACGGCACTTGTAATACTATGGAAACGCTGCTGATTGATAGCCAAATCGCTGCGCAAGCCTTGCCGCCAATCGCCAGCGCCATTGTCGCTGCAGACAGTGCCATGCAATTACGCGGCTGTCCAAAAACCTTAGCCATCTTGAGCGATACCGCTGAATTAACCGCTCATCTGTCAGCGGCGAGTGAAGCAGATTGGGATACCGAATATTTGGCGCCGATTTTGGCGATTAAAGTAGTCGCCGATATCGACGAAGCCATTGCTCATATCAATGCGCATGGCTCACACCATACCGATGCCATTATCACCGAAAACTACTCAAAATCGTTAACATTCATGCGTGAAGTTGATTCTAGTAGCGTGATGGTCAATGCATCAACCCGCTTTGCCGATGGATTTGAATATGGTTTGGGTGCAGAGATTGGGATTTCCACCGATAAAATCCATGCGCGCGGCCCCGTGGGTCTTGAAGGTTTAACATCGCAAAAATGGATTGTGTTTGGGCATGGGGAAATCAGACAGTGACAGCTAAAACTTTTGGTAATCAAATGAATTGTTTTCACAAACCCACTTTAATTATTGGTATTGACTTCCTCCCCTCCCTAAAGTGAGGGGATTCCTGCTCCCAGACGGTCAAGCCCGACCGCAAGAATGTTCTTACTGGCATTAATATCTCTATCATGCCGTGTGTCACACTTTACACAAGTCCATTCTCTTATTCGCAAACCTGCTCTACCGCTCAAGCTACTGGACATATCGCCACAGCACGAGCAAGTTTGGGTAGTGTATCGTTCATTCACGATTTCAAAACGGCAACCTGCGTTCTCGCATTTATAGGTCAGTTGCCTTTTGAGTTCAAACCAACCTGCATCGTAAACCGACTTGGCTAGTTTGCCTTTTTTACTGTTAAACTGGGTGGTTTTAACGTCACCAACCACGATTAGGGCATTGTCCTTGACTAATTGGGTGGTGAATTTATGTATCAGGTCTTGGCGTGTGTTTTTGATTTTGGCATGGATTGCCTTTACATGCTGTTTGTTTTTGGCACGTTGGGCGGTGGCTAAATCTTTGGCATATTTTAACGTTTGCTTAATGGTGAGTTTGTCACCGCTTGAGGTAGTGGCACTGTCTTTTAAGCCCAAATCTATGCCAACGCTACCAGTTCCACAAGTGGTTTTAGGGTAGTCTTTAACGATGATACACGCATACCAACGGTTACGGCTGTCTTGCACAATCTCGCAGGTGTTGATTTGGTAAAGCGATAGGTTGTAGCTGTCCCATAGGTCGATGATGAGTTTCTGCCCTTTGGCTAGACTTAGTTGCAGGGTTGATTTTAAGCCCTTTTTGCCTGTTTGGTGAGTGGCAATATGCTTAATAGCCGATTGTTTAAACGGTAGCCAGCCAAGCGATTTACGCTTGGCATTGGGGTTATTGGTTCGCCAGTTGAGTTTAGCCTTTTTGAATTGCTTACGGCTTTTAGCATGGGTTTCATTGATGGCTTGAATGGTTTGAGAGTGCAAGCCCAGTAATTCACCGCTACCTTTGGTGTATTCGTTCAAATCATAAGCTGAAAAGAATTTGCCTGTTTTTTGTAGATGTTTGTAACTCAAGTCATTGACGTAGTTCCATACGAAATTGACTGAACCGCTTAACTTATTAAGCTTTGCTGTATGTTTATCTCGTATGCGTAGCTTGAGTGTTTTCATGGGGTTATTTTAGCAAAATTTATGCAAGTATTATAGCGTGTAAGCATAGTTGCTTAAGTTGCCTTATATCCATTGCCTGAGGTCGGTGGTTTTACGGCAACGGAGGATAAAAACCATTATTTGGCAATCGCTTTATTGGCAATCGCTTTAAATAGACTGATTTGGCTCTTATCCGTCACCGTCAACATCAGTTCGCCTTTGCTATCTTGGGTCAGTTTAAATTGCCCTTGTAGTGTGGATGGCGCAGCGGCATCAAATGCCATGCGCGATTCTGGCAGACACATCATGCGCGTGGAAACGATATTTTTTATCAATACATTGTCATGGGTCAGGCTATAATTGCCCCACATGCGATTACAGGTATTGTCAAAGCTGACACGACCTTTATCAAAGCTGACCAATAGCGGCTTGGCTTGGTTAAATAATTCAGGTTTAGTGGGTTTACCCGACAAATCAGTCACCGAGACCAATTGCCAGCGATAATTTTGCAACGTGGCATCGGCTAACGGTAAGGTGACCGCTTGGGTCGGGTTCACGATCCCTAACTTACTATCCGCTATGGTTTGACAGCCTGTCATTGCCAGCGTTCCTGCTATCAAGCAACTTAGCGCTAGTGAGTAGATTTTGGCACATCTTTTCATCATGATTTCCTTTTGTTTAAAATTATTGTGTAAAAAATTATTGCAACCATTATATAAAATACCCTTAAAACTTTATTGCTCAGCATGACGATTATTGTTATTCGATTGTATTACTAGATTTGATGGACGCTTCATTTGCTTGAATGGGTTTTTGCAAAAACTCTAAAAATACATCATCGCGTTTGGGGTCGCCATTGTTGCCGTCTCTTGGAAATGCCATCTTCTCCCCTGTCAGTAGATAACCGCGGCGCTGATAATAACTTAACAGCTCTGGTCGATGACTTAAAATCGACATGGACAAATGGGTTAAAGGTAAATGGGTTACGTTTTTGGCGTGGGCGTGTCTGATAGCAAACGTTTCTACCGCAGACAACATCGTATCGCCAATGCCTTTACCTTGCACAGCAGGATGAACCGCAAAAGTACCAATATACGCCGCTGGCTGATGGTTAATGGGTGAGAAATCCACAGAAATACACCCGAGCAAATCATCGCTATCGTGCGGATTTTCAAACACGAACAGATAAACGTTCGGGTTGTCTATCAGGGCTGTCATTTCCTCGGGCGTGGTACGAATCCCACCAATTAAAGCCGCTTCATTGGTCCAGCCTTCATCTGAGCGGTAACAACGATTGAGCAAAGTGACCAAAGTTTCGACGTCTTGTTGCGTGGCAACGCGTAATTGCACGGCGTTTTTATCGATATCGCTATCAGGGTTTTTCATGTTTTTTCTCTTTTTATACTCACATTCGCTAAACATAGGATGCGTTAAACATTTTGCCAAGTCAGCTGACCGATTTTGCCACCCAATGCACCCACCCAAATTAGCCAACACACCTAACTTAGCAAGCACTACTTTATTGTCTATTACTTTGGCATTCAAGCCATGTTTGACGTCATTGTTGTTGCCGTCATACTTTTAACCTATTTATATAAGACAATAAAGCATGGTTATAATAAAGCACTGCTGCAATCGAATCTGTAATGGAGATGGTTTATCAATCATCCATTTGTTAAAATAAACCTTTTACAAGTAATACTAGCATGCCAAAACTGCCTTCACCCTATACCCCTGCGATTCAATCGGCGATGTATAAACAACAACCTACTGATTTTATTGTCCATGAAAAACTTGACATTGAAGGCAGCCATACAGGCGAGCATCTTTGGCTTCATATTCAAAAAACCCGTATGAATACCAATTTTGTGGCAAAGGTGTTGTCACAATGGGCAGGCATCCCACTCAAGGATGTGGGATACTCAGGGCTCAAAGATCGTCATGCGCTGACGACACAATGGTTTAGTCTTCGTTTGCCAAAAAAAATTGCCCCTGAACAAAACTTTGGGCAATTTGTGCAGACCAAATTAGCTGGCGATGAAACCCTAGAAATACTGGCACAGCATTGGCATCACAAAAAACTGGGTCGCGGTACTCATGAGGCCAATCAGTTTATCATCACCCTACGCAATGTGGTGGGTGAGAAAGCCGCCATCGAGCAACAACTTGCGACCATCAAAACCCAAGGCGTTCCCAATTATTTTGGCGAGCAGCGCTTTGGGCAAGATGCCAATAATATTGATGTCGCTATTGAACTATTTACCCATCATACAATTAGGGGTAAAAAAATTCATCGCAAATTTGACCAAGATAAAATCAGTCTGTATCTGTCGGCAGCGCGTAGTGAATTATTCAATGCCATCTTGGCAAAACGTATCGCATTGGGCATTTGGAACCAACCGCTTGATGGCGATGTGATGAATTTGGCGGGTTCAAACAGTATCTTTGTGGCACAGCATATAGATGAAACCATGCTATCAAGGCTACAAAGTGGCGATATCCATTTGACTGCACCGATGTGGGGCGCAGGTGAGTTAAAAAGCAGTGGTAAGGTTAACGCATTAGAATTATCAGTCATCACTGACAATCCCATTTATCAGCAGCTAAGTCAAGGTTTGATTGAGTTTGGTTTAAAGCAGCAGCGCCGCCCCCTGCGTATGCTGCCCAGTAACTTGCAATGGGTTTGGCAAGACGGTCAGACATTGGTGTTAGATTTTGAATTACCGGCAGGCAGTTTTGCGACGACGATGATTGATACGCTTGTTGCAAGCTCGGTACTCACCACTGAGTTATGAAGGCTGATTGCTTTGCGTCATCAATAAATAACATTGACCTTTGACCACGCAGTTGCGACCATTGGCTTTGGCTTGCTGCATTGCCAAATCGGAGAATTTGATAATTCGCTCAAGGGCAGGTGGCAGTGCAGGCATGGTCGGTAAACTATGCATATACTCGCGCATATATTCGATAAAACCGCGATTATCAATCGCACGCTCGCTATCTCTCCCATGATTTTGATAAAGGCTGGCAATACCTAAGCTTGCGGTAAATTGAATTTCTGTATCAAAGATGCCATATCTCACCACTTGCTTTTCAAAAGCCTGGCGCAGCTGCTCTGCCATATCGTAGGCTTGCTCAATCCCGGTATTTGGCAAGATGACACAAAACTCTTCCCCGCCCATACGTCCAAATATTGTCCCTATGGGCAAGAAGTTTTTTAAGGTATTCGCGGTACAAATCAATGTCGCATCACCGGCGTCATGACCATATTCGTCATTGATATGTTTAAATTTGTCCAAATCAATATAAATCACACTAAGCGTGTTCCAATCGCTTTTACATTGCCATAAATAACTCAAAAAACTATAAATCGTACGCCGATTGGCAATATTAGTGAGTGCATCGGCTTCTAGCAAATCATAAATTTTGCGGCGCTGAAAACTCATGACTTTCATGCCCTGCAAAATACAATACAGTGTGACCGTTGCCTTGGCAGTTACCAAAAAGCTAAAAGATAATCCCCAAAGCCAATGACTACGCGCTGCTAAGCTTGGATACAACCTAGGCAACAATTGCCACCAGTTCATGCTATTACTCATATTAAAAATAAATAATGCAACAATACAACTGACAAACGACACCCAGACGAGTCGCCATCTTAATAGCACCATGCCAAGACCGGTGGCACTAATCAGCATTACGCCTTCAAGCGCACTGTTGTTACCAATCCAAACGATAAAAAGATTTTCATAAATCAAATAGATGATTACAAAAAATATTTGGTACTCCCGCCAAAGTCTTGACTGTTCAGGAATGCGGGTGATGACCCATAGCGAATACCCGCAAAACAACATCATCGCCAGTCCCAAATAGGTAACATTGATCATCAAGCTGCGATTAAAGATTTGGTTGAACTTGTGCGCAAAAGGAAAGATATCTATAGGCAATGTGATGACAAGAACTGTCGCATACCAAATCAAATGAAAAAATGTCTCAACCAACGCCAATATAATAAACAACATGAATTTATTGGTATCGTTGACTCTTGGCGAATTGATATATAGCGAAGGTTTAAAGCTAAAAAATTTTAGCGTTTGCTGCAATTGTTCTTTAAAGCTTGGCAAGGCGGTTTGGGTCATAGGATTATTGCAAAATCAATAAGTCTATTAAAAGAGTGCATCACGCATTAAACAAATCAAGCCGGTTATGTCAGTCATTGATTAGTTTTAGTCGTTTGCATTTAACTTACCTTAAAGATTATATAAGGTATTGTTGCTTCATTCTAATACTTTATTAATGACAAATGGTTAAATGTTTAATTTTTTTTAATTATTCTTGACTTATCTATTTTATCGAAATTTCCTCGACAAAATAAAAAAGGTAAGCATAAGCTTACCTTTTTCAACATTTTACAGAGTTTTAACTTTATTGGTTTTTTCAACAATATTCTTTAATAGTAATGTTCTTGATTACACTCAAGCGTCCAATACACGGCGCGCTGTCACGAATTTATTTGCCCAATAGCCAGAATCTAAACTTGTAATAGAAATACTTTTGCCGGTTGATGGTGAATGAATAAAACGACCTTCACCGATGTACATGCCCACATGAGAGATACGACCACCACCTTGAGAGAAAAACACCATATCGCCTGGTTTTAACTCGCTACGGTTAATACGTTCACCCACTTGCGCCATACTGCCTGAAGTACGTGGCAGATTGATGTTGGCGGTTTGTTTATAAACATATTGCATAAAGCCGCTACAATCAAAACCACTGGCTGGGCTGGTGCCACCCCAACGGTAAGGTAAGCCGATAAAGTTTTTGGCTTTTGCAATGAGGCTATCTACTTTTGAGCCACCTTCTGGATTTTGAGAAACGCTTGAGTTAAAGCTACCGAAATATTCTGTGATACCATTGTCGGCATTGGCAGCGGTTGGCGCTAGGCTGAACAAGACACAAGGTAGAGCGGTTAATAAAGTTTTTTGAAGAAAGTTCATAGGGCTTTAATCCGTTCAGAACTTTTATCCGTATATGGGCTATATCAAAATTGATTGCTAGAAGCTAAAAAGTTGATATACGGATAAAAATTACATAACTATTGTACTGGTTACATTCTGTAAAACAACGCCATCATACCAATAAAGTTTTTCGAATGTAGATATCTTTTATCCAGAAAATGTTAAAAAATATTACAATGTAAGCTAATTTGCTTACAGAAAGCCTATAGAAAGCATACAGCAATAATTCGGTAAGAAAATCGTTGATTTAACACAACATTGGGTTAAATCAACGCCTATTACTCTGTATTTATTTTGGTGTAATGTAAAAAAAGCAGGGTCAATATGTAACAGACCCTGCTTCATTGTTGAGTAAAAAATGATAAAAATCGTTAAATTGCTGTCTTTTTACCCCATCATTCGCACTAATCTCTCGCCCCAAAAATGGCGGTGCCAACACGAACGATGGTGGCACCCGCGGCAATGGCTTGCTCAATGTCGCCGCTCATGCCCATTGACAAAGTATCCCACTGCTCAGGATGCGCATGATAGCGCTTGTTTTGCTCAAATAATTGCTGGGTTTTGACAAAGGCAGACGCGGAATTTTTGGCGGGGATAATCATCAGTCCGCGTAATTGCAAGTTGGGTAGTTGACTAATCTCTGTCACCAATTCGGGTAACTGGTCCGGCTGGCAGCCTGATTTACTGGCTTCATCGTCAATATTGACTTCGATACAGATATTGAGTGGTGGGTGGTGTTCAGCCCTTTGCTCATTGAGACGCTGGGCAATAATTAAGCGATCGACCCCATGCACCCAATCAAAATGCGCTGCCAACTCTTTGGTCTTGTTACGCTGGATATGACCGATATAATGCCACACCAATGGCTGCTCGTTGGCAGTAACGTCTTTGAGTGCGGCGATTTTTGTCACCGCTTCTTGCACATAGTTTTCACCAAAATCTTGCTGACCTTGCTGCGCTAAGGTGCGAATCATCCAGTTGGGTTTGGTTTTGGATACCGCAAGCAGTTTGACAGTTGGATTGAGTCTTGCAACGTCAGTTTTCACCTGTTGCCAACGCGCTATCAAGGCTTGGTTTTCAGCATCTGTTGCGCTTGTCGCCACTGGCTGTTGTTCATCGAATGTTTGCATGGTTAACTTTTCCTGTTGAACTTTTCTTGTTGATAGGGGACTGGCTTGATGGCTACCGGGTTAAGGTAACGTTTTTTTTGCACTTGTGTGCCCAATTTTCCAATTGAGTTTAACATAAGTTAAAATCAACAAAAAACTATGACCCCTAGTCAGTTTTTTCTGTTTTTTTTGTGGGCGGATGATTATAGTATAACTATCTTTTTTTCCCGCGGCTTTTTTCTATTGCTGCTTTTGTATTTTCATTACCCACCTGTAGGATTCGCTATCATGGCAAAGGAATTATCGATTGACGATTTATTGCGTTTTGCATTCAAAAATAAAGCCTCTGACTTACACATTTCAGCAGGCTTACCGCCGATGATTCGGGTAGATGGTGAAATCACCAAAATCAACATGCCGCCGCTTGATCACCAAAAAGTGCATAGTTTGATTTATGACATCATGAATGACAAACAACGTGCCGATTATGAAGAGTTTTTTGAAACCGACTTTTCGTTTGAAATTCCCAATGTGGCGCGTTTTCGTGTCAATGCCTTTAACCAAAACCGGGGCGCAGGTGCGGTATTTCGTACCATCCCGTCTGAGGTCTTGACGATGGAGCAGCTTGGAATGGGACCGATTTTTGAGAAAATCTCTAATTACAAACGCGGCGTGGTACTGGTCACCGGTCCAACGGGTTCGGGTAAGTCAACCACCCTTGCGGCGATGATTAACTATATCAATGAAAACCGTAAAGAACATATCTTAACCATCGAAGACCCGATTGAATTTGTGCATCAATCAAAAAAATCCCTCATCAACCAACGGGAAGTGCACCGTGATACTTTAAGCTTTGACGCCGCGCTGCGCTCTGCCCTACGTGAAGACCCCGATGTTATTCTTGTCGGTGAGATGCGTGACCTTGAGACCATCCGCTTGGCATTGACCGCTGCTGAAACAGGGCACTTGGTATTTGGGACATTGCATACCTCATCTGCTGCCAAAACCATTGACCGTGTGGTCGACGTGTTTCCCGCCGCTGAAAAAGACATGATTCGTGCGATGTTATCTGAATCGCTGCAAGCGGTTATCTCGCAATCACTACTCAAACGCCAAACGGGTGGTCGTGTCGCCGCACATGAAATCATGATTGGTACGCCTGCGATTCGTAACTTGATTCGTGAAAACAAAGTTGCCCAAATGTATTCTGCCATCCAAACCAGTGCAGGCGATGGCATGACCACACTCGATCAAAGCCTTCGCGAGCTGGTCAATAAGGGCGTGATTAGCAAAGAATCAGCACGCCAATATGCCAAACAACCGGAAAGCTTTATGTAATCACTGTTTTATAGAAACTATCTTATAGAAACAATGTTTATCAAAACACAGTTTGTAAAAATTTATAGAACAATTTATAGAACAATGCGAGAGACGCGTTATGGATCTTGATAAATTACTGCAGCTAATGATACAAAAAAACGGCTCCGACCTTTTTATCACCGCCGATGCGCCACCATCAATGAAAGTCAATGGTACTATCATGCCAGTCACCAAGTCAGCGCTGACCCCAGAGCAATCGATGACGCTGGTCAAAAGCGTGATGACGCCTGCTCAAAGCAAAGAGTTTGACGACACCCTAGAATGCCAGTTTGCCATTGTTGACAAAAACCAAACCGCACGCTTTCGTGTTTCTGCCTTTGTCCAAAAAGACTGTGCGGGCATGGTGCTACGTAAAATTGAAACCAAAATCCCAACGGTAGAGCAACTCAATCTACCACCGATTTTGAATGAAATTGCCATGAAAAAACGCGGCATCGTGCTACTAGTCGGCGCGACAGGTACAGGTAAATCTACCACACTGGCAGCTATGATGGGGTATCGCAACGAAAATTCGCGCGGTCATATCATTACTATCGAAGACCCGATTGAATACCTGCATGAACATAAAGGCTGTATCATCACCCAACGCGAAGTTGGCATTGATACCAAGTCATTTGAAGCAGGATTAAAAAACGCCCTACGTCAAGCACCTGATGTGATTTTGATTGGCGAGATTCGTACCCGCGAAACCATGGATTATGCCATTCAATATGCTGAAACAGGACACTTGGTGTTTGCCACCCTACACGCCACCAATGCCAACCAAGCGATTGAGCGTATTATTCACTTCTTTGATGCCGAACATCACGAGCAGATTTTGATGGATTTATCATTGAACCTTCGAGCCATTGTGGCGCAGCAATTGATTGCCACCCCTGATGGTAAAGGTCGCCGCGCTGCGATTGAAATTTTGCTCAATTCGCAACTGATTGGTGATTACATCCGTAAAGGGGAAATCCACGAAATTAAGCCCGTGATGAAACGCTCTCGCGAACTTGGCATGCAAACCTTTGACCAAGCGCTGTTTGATTTGTATGAAAATGGCGAAATCACTTACCGCGATGCCATCAAACACGCTGACTCACCCAATGACTTACGCCTACTCATTAAGCTGGAGAGTAAATCGGCCAATAAAATTGATGAAAATGAACTAAATTTCTCCCTGCAATCTGATGATAATAGCCCCGCAAATGAGAACACAATGTTCTAACAACAGGCTATTGTCCAATAATCATAGTAACTATGTAACACAAAAAAGGCTCATATTGAGCCTTTTTTATCTAATCTACACTTTTTCCCAAAATCACCACATCAGCAATAAATCCGTTCATATCGCAAACTTGCTTAAACTTGCCCCATGGCTCAAATCCTAGCTTCTCAAACATCACAAGGCTCGGTGTATTATGCGCAAAAATTAGCGCAACCACTTGCTGCACGCCACAACTTGGCGCAACTTCGATTAAATAATTCACCAACGCCTTGCCCACGCCTTGCCCTTTGGCTTCATCTGCCACATAGATACTGATTTCAGTACTGATATGATAGGCAGGGCGCGCGTATAAATCAGATAAACTGCCCCAACCGACAATTTCACCTAAGCTAGTTTCGGAGCTAGTTTGGGCAACCACCAACGGACGATTACCCGTATGAGCGTCAAACCACGCTTGCCTATCAGCCACGCTCACAGGCTGTAAATCAGCTGTGGCTTGCTTACCTGCGATACTTTGGTTATAAATTTCAACGATGCGCGGTAAATCATCAATCGCAGCTAGGCGAATACTAAGGTTGTGATGCGCTGCAGACATAGCGACTCCAAAATTGAACTAAAAAATGCGGCTAAAATTTGCCGAAAAATCTTATTAGCGCGTATGTTAACAACATTTTTACTTTATAATAAGCGATTTCATAAAATTGATAGTTTGCGATGCTCATGAACGTAATTGACTTATCTGACTGGCTAAAAAATCCAACCCTATTACCTGATTCGGTACTGACGATTGGTAATTTTGATGGGGTACATTTGGGTCACCAAGCGATGCTAGATAAAGCCAAGTCTTTGGCAAAATCTCAGCAACTTGCCAGCATGGTGATGATTTTTGAACCACAGCCGCGTGAGTTTTTTAGCCCGCAAACCGCCCCTGCAAGGCTCACCAATTTGGCAGAAAAAACCCAATTGATTGCTGAACATCGTATCGATAGCTTGATTGTGGCAAATTTTGATAATGACTTTCGGAATTTATCGGCACACGATTTTGCCAAAATGTTGGTCGAATTAAACGTGAAGCATTTGGTATTGGGCGATGATTTTCGCTTTGGGCATGACCGCACTGGCGATAGTGAGTTTTTGCGTGCGTTTGGCTTGCCTGTACAAATTTTGCATACCGTGACCGACCATGCGCATCAAGATGAGCGTGTCAGCTCAACCCGCATTCGAGACTGTTTGCAACAAGGGGACTTGGCAACCGCAAAGCATCTGCTAGGGCGAGATTATGCGATTACTGGCATGGTGGAACATGGCGATAAAATCGGTCGCACACTTGATTTTCCCACCGCTAATATCGCCCTAAACCGTATCAAGCCTGCCCTGCATGGGATTTTTGCGGTATCGGTGACTGCTACCGATGGCACAGATTTATCAACACTGGGGAAAAATACTCAAACTGGCGTACAAGGACTCACCAAAGGCAGTTTGTTTGGCGCTTGCAATGTGGGTACTCGTCCTGCGCTAAAAAATAAGTATGGGGTAGAATGGCGACTGGAAGTTAATTTTCCAAAGTTTGATGGGGATTTGTACGGACGAGAACTCACCGTGACATTTTTGCATTTTTTACATGGGGAAAAAAATTATGCTGGGCTTGACGCATTAAAACAAGGCATTGCCCAAGACGTGGTGGATTTACTTGACTGGCGTAAGCAGCAAGCTTTTGCGAAATCACGCCCTTAGCGATTTTGGCGTGTCAGCCTTCACCCTGCTACTCCTAAGCAACATACTAGGCTTACCCAAGCTAGTCCAATTCTCTGAGTCGGCAGGCTCAAAAATAACTTGCCTACACTTCTTTATACCCTGCGTTGCCATTTGGCATTGACTGTAAATTGTTTAACCCTTGTACGCTGGTGGAAAATTGTATCTTTCCTCAACTATATTTAGCGTTTATAGCTATTTTGGTGAGTGAGATTTTTTTATGACAAACTCACCTAAATCAAGCAGGAGATAAGCCAAACCACGCTTTGTCAATCCGCCAATTTTAACATATAATACCCTGTTATCAATTTTTTACCTTTTGCACTTTTTATAGAATATCGAGAGTTACATGACCGACAACACTGACAATCAGTCAATCGACTATAAAGACACCCTAAACCTTGCCGATACCGTATTTCCCATGCGTGGCGACCTTGCCAAACGCGAACCTAAATGGCTAGAACAATGGTTTGCCGACGATGTGTATGCCCAAATTCGTCGCGCTCGCCAAGGTCGTGAAAAGTATGTATTGCATGATGGCCCTCCTTATGCCAACGGTCAGATTCACTTAGGTCACGTGGTAAATAAAGTGCTCAAAGACATGATTGTCAAATACAAGACGCTTGACGGTTATGATACGCCTTATGTACCGGGTTGGGATTGTCATGGATTGCCGATTGAGCAAAAAGTAGAAGGCATTATCGGTAAAGTGGGTCAACCCCATAAAGACAAAAGCAAAAACGGTGCCATCGTGACGTCAACCGAGTTTCGCGGCGCTTGCCGTGACTATGCCAAAAGCCAAATTGACCTGCAAATGGTCGACTTTAAACGCTTGGGCGTACTGGGTGACTGGGAAAATCCTTATCTGACCATGAACTTTAAGCAAGAAGCTGATACCGTCCGTGCATTGGCAGAAATCTACAAAAACGGGCATATCACTCGCGGTATGAAGCCGGTGAATTGGTGCTTGGATTGTGGTTCGGCGCTCGCAGAAGCGGAAGTAGAATATGAAGATAAAAAATCCGATGCAATTTATGTCGGTTTTGATATCGTCAACCGTGAAACATTAGCGGCGACTAAAGCGGTTGATGGCGCTTTGCAGGTGGTGATTTGGACCACCACGCCTTGGACGCTGCCTGCCAATCAAGCGATTAGCGCAAGCTCTGAGCTAGAGTACTCCGTGGTAAAAGTAACGTTTAACAAACAAGCCTTTGCTATTCCTACCACCTTAGACACGCCTAATTATTTACTTCGCCGTTTAACCAAAGACGATAAAACCGCTTTACAGGCAAGTGCATCTGACCCTTTGATTTGGGAAATGTTGCCGGAAAAACGCCACGAACCGGCCGTATTTGAGCCGTATTTCAAAAAAGCCCTTGAGCAAAAAGCCTTTGCGATTGTCGATAAAAAAACCAATAACATTATTGGCACAACCCGTTTTTATGATGATAATGCTGAAGAAAATTCGATTGCAATTGGCTACACCTTTTTGACCCGTGAGTATTGGGGGTCAGGGGCAAATGCTGAAATTAAATCGGTTATGCTAAGTCATGCCCAATCGCAGCGAGAAACGATTTGGTTTCATGTTACCCCCGATAATCAGCGTTCTGCCAAAGCGTTAGAAAAAATTGGCGCAACTTATCACAAAACTGCTGACAATGGTTTAGGCGAGCGCTTGTTTTATCAAATGGCAGGCGAAAAACCACAGGCGAAAATCAGCCATTTAATTGTCGCTTACAATTTAGTTCCGCATTTAATGAGTGTGTTTAACGCCAAAGAATATAGCGTTGTTGCTACCGTGAAAGGCGATGCGTTAACTGTACTTAAAGCCCAGCATCCACTGATTACCGAGCGTCAAGTGCCGATTATCACAGGCGACCACGTGACGGCAGATAGCGGTACGGGTTTGGTACACACTGCGCCTGCGCACGGTGTCGATGACTATGTGGTCGGGCAAAAATTTCACTTGCCCACCGAAAACCCAGTCGCAGGTAACGGCGTGTATTTGCCTGAAGCCAAAGTTTTTGTCGGCGAGCATATTTATAAAGCGCAACCAAAAATCATCGAAACGCTCAAAGCCAGTGGCCATTTGCTCAAGCATGACGTGATTACTCACAGCTATCCGCATTGCTGGCGACACAAAACGCCGATTATTTTCCGTTCAACGCCACAATGGTTTATCAACATGGAAAGCCAAGGTCTGCGTGAGCAAGCGTTGACCGATATTCCAAAGGTGGTATGGACGCCAAGTTGGGGACAAAATCGCATCGAATCGATGATGCATGGTCGCCCAGATTGGTGTATCAGCCGCCAACGTACTTGGGGCGTGCCGATTGCCTTTTTTATCCATAAAGACACGGGCGATTTGCACCCAAATACGGCTGAGCTGATGGAAAAAGTCGCGCAAGTGATTGAGCAAGGTGGTGTGGAAGCGTGGTTTGATGCCGCGGCTGAAGATTTTATCGGGGACGATGCTAAAGCGTATCAAAAATCGACCGATACGCTAGATGTATGGTTTGACTCAGGGTCGACCAATTTTGCCGTGCTCGCCAATCGTCCTGACTTGGCCAATCCTGCGGATTTATACCTTGAAGGCTCTGACCAACATCGGGGCTGGTTCCAGTCGTCACTTTTGGTGAGTGAAGCGATTTATGGTCGTCCACCATATAAGCAAGTGTTGACGCACGGGTTTACCGTAGATGCCAAAGGCTATAAATTATCAAAATCCAAAGGCAATACCAAAGGCTTTGAGCCGCAAGAACTTGCCAATAAATATGGTATTGATATCGTGCGTCTATGGGTCGGTTCAAGCGACTACCGTTACGAGATGGCAGTATCGACTGAAGGCTTTGCGCGCACTACCGATATGTATCGCCGTATTCGTAACACCATTCGCTTTTTACTGGCGAATACAGACGACTTTGACCCAGCCACCGACATGGTGGATGCTAGCAATTTGGTCAGCCTTGACAAGTACATTTTAAAACGCGCTGAGGCGGTACAAGCTGACATTCGTCAATCTTATACCAACATGGATTTTCACCAAGTATGTCAAGCGGTGGTGGGTTTTTGTTCACAAGATTTGGGCGGTTTTTATTTAGACATCATCAAAGACCGTCAATACACCACCAAAGCCAATGGTGAAGCGCGCCGCTCAGCACAAACTGCAATTTATCATATTGCCCATGCGTTACTGCGCTGGATTGCACCGATTTTGTCGTTTACCGCACAAGAAGCCTGGGAAATCTTAAAAGGTCCCCATACAAGCAATGGCAATGGCTACATCTTTACCGAAGAATGGTATGAATTCCCGCCATTGGTATTGGATGACGTGAGCGAATCAGATTGGCAAGCGATTTTGAATGTCAAAGAAACCGTCAACAAAGCCTATGAAATTGCGCGCACCGATAAAGTGATTAACGCCAATTTATCGGCTAATGTCACCGTGTATGCATCAGATACTACCATGGCTTCACTCAATCGATTAGGCGATGAACTCAAATTTGTGTTGATTTCAAGCCAAGCCAATGTAACGGCATTAACCAACCAACCAAGCGATGTGACCTATAACGATGAAGCCACTGATTTAAATAACCAAGTTGCGGTAGTGGTCAAGCCTGCCACGGGCGAAAAATGTATCCGCTGTTGGCACATCCGCGAGGATATCGGCATCAATCCTGCCCACCCAGAAATCTGTGGTCGCTGCGTGGAGAATGTCGAAGGTCAAGGCGAGGTACGTCATTATGCCTAACACCCAGGCAACGACTGCTGCCACTCATTCATCCACTACCCTACCCATCAACGGCAACAAAGCCATGATGTGGTATGGTATCGCGGTTTTGGCAATAATTATCGACCAAATCACCAAGTTGTACTTTGAGCACAACTACCAGCTGTACCAAACCACGGCGATTATTGAGCCGATTTTTAACTTTACTCTTGCCCACAACCATGGCGCGGCGTTTAGTTTTTTGGCAGATAAAGGCGGCTGGCAAAAATGGCTGTTTAGCGGACTGGCACTGGCTGTTTCCTTTGGTATCATGGCGTATCTACGCAAAATACCCCAACAAGCCAAATTATTGGCTTTGGGCTTGGCATTGGTGATGGCGGGTGCTTTGGGCAATTTGATTGATCGGGTACGTTTGGGCTATGTGATTGACTTCTTGCATGTCCACTATGGCAATGCGTGGCATTTCCCGATTTTTAATATAGCTGATGTGGCGATTAATATTGGCGTTGTGTTGATTTTAATCGATGCGTTTTTATTAGAATCCAAACGTAAAACCCTTTAATTTTTAGATGGATAAACAACCGCATGAATCATGACATTATTACGCCAAACGAACAAACCCGCATCACTCAAGACTCAACTGTTGATTTGCATTTTGAGGTCAGCTTAGAAAATGGCACCGTCATCGACTCAACCTTTGAGCGTGGCGAACCTGTTCGCTTGGTGGTGGGTGATGGTAGTCTGCTTGAAGGGTTTGAGAAGGTACTTATCAACTTGACAGCCGGTGACACGCGCACCGCATCGCTGTCGCCTGACGAAGCGTTTGGTCAATGGAACCCTGATAACGTACAGACTTTTAGTCATGCGCAGTTTGCCGTGACGGGCAATCTGCCTGAAGTGGGCACCATGATGGAATTTGAAGACAAAGGCAAAACCACGCTCGTGGGTGTGGTCAGTGACGTCACTGAAGATGCCGTCAAAGTGGATTTTAATCATCCATTGGCCGGTCAAAATATACTGTTTAAAGTGCAGATTTTTAGAGTGACCCCCAAAGACAGTAAAGGTATCACACTCAGCTGACATTAAACTGAATGGAAACTTTTAATAAAAACCCTTGAAAATAAAAAACCGCTGAGAATTAATCAGCGGTTTTTTTATTGTCTATCAATTAACCGTTTGGGTGTCATCGTCTGCCGCATCACCTTGTTTAGCGTCTGATTGTTCTGCCAGTCTTGCACGTTGCTCAAACCGTTCGCCCGTCGCTTTAATACCCCATACCAACTCCACAAAAGCGCGGTTATTGATGAGCGGCTCATCTTCAATAATCAAGAAATAGCCCGTTTTGTTGATCCATAAAAACACAATACTGGTATTGGGCATCAACATATCAATACTGGTAAAAAATGACACCCCATAGCCATGCACCGCCCAACCGCGTTGCTGTTGGCGTTCTAAAAAGCCATAAAAATCGGCGGCGGCTACCGACAGCGTCTCTGCTTGTTGCTGGGTAAAGCCCATTTTTGCTAGACAGAAGCCTTCATCTGACGCAATTACGACGCGGCGACTACCCGATAGACTCGCTGCTACATATTTTAAAAAATTATCCAGCTGCACGTGCGGAGCGATCACCCGCTTTTCAATGGTCTCAATCCAACCTTCTTCGATAAACATATCTAGCCAAGTGTCACTATAACGCTCACCCCATGCCCGCGCCGTCATACTTTCTTCAGGGGCGAGCACCGCTTGCAAGGCTAGTTGCTGCTCTGAGGGATTAGCGCTTGAAAAACCATGCAATACCCCGGCAGGCGTTAAAATTATATAAGTGTCGTTTTGTTCTGGCATGGTGCTTTCCTTAAATTTTGATAGACGGCAAAGGTCATGTTGTCAATCACTGTGATAGGCTTGGTAAATTCAAAAGCTAATTCATTCGGCTATAATTAAGCGGCTTGCTTGGCAAAATATTCTTTGGTTTCAAGCCATTTGTCATTAAAATCCCATTTGTTTTTTGACATTTCCCACCAAACCATACTAAATGCCAATCGGTCATGACAAACAACACAATGGTTAAAGAACTCTTCCTCGATTTCGGCAATTTGCTCAGCTTGGTCTTCTGGATCGTCTTCTTCTTCCATGATATCTAATAGCGAAGCAATCGTCATTTGTGCCACTACTTTTGAGTCATCAGTGGACACACGTAGTTGGTGTTGATAAGTGTTCATTGAAGGCGATACCAATACGCTCCAGCGGGTGGCAAGATGGCTTACTTTAAACACATACTCACCATGATTGATGCATTGGTCAAACCCTTGTAGCAGTGTTGGCGTTAGTTTTTCTCTCACTTGGTTGAGCATACGGTCACCAAAATAGGGCACGTCAAACCAACAACCATAAAACATATCGGCTAACGCACCTTGCAACGGCTCTTTTTCATCAAGCTCCATCGCTGCCATGATGCGGCTGGTATGGATATCCATGTTCATCGGTTGGTCAATCACTTGTCGACTATAGAGACGAAAATTAAGCCAATGTTTTTGAAATTTTCTACGATTACGATTCGACAATGAATACATGCTGATTCCTCAAAAAATTAGCCTAATTATATAAAAAGTTATGTGACAAGGGTGAGGTATTAGTGACTGACGCTGTGAAAAATCCACGCATTTATCCCCTACTATACTATTAAACCCGATTGCAATCAAAACGCTTCAGCATAAAAAAAGCGCAACTTCATCTAAACATGAATTGCGCTATTGGGCAAGATGACAAGCTTGACCGATTAATCCAATAAGGTATCCATTAAATCAATCATAAACTCGCCGTCTTCTTGGGTCATCGGCTCAAAACCATCGCTCATCCCCAGTTCTTGTAATACTTGTTCGCCCTCTGCGGTGTCTTTTAAGCTTAATAAGGCATCGATAAATGGCTCACTGTCGGCAAAACTCTCTTTAACCAGCAACACATGGCTGATATCGCTCAAATCACTTTCAACCAATACCTGCATTTGCGATAAGGTCAAGCGTGACAAGCTATGATAGACATCTGATAAAAAGAATGCCGCATCGGCTTCGCCTTTAATCAAATTACGCGCAGCGGCTTGGTAAGTCTCGGTAACTTTCCAAGTAATGTCAGCTTCTAACAAATCCACGGCTTCTAGCAAACGAAGCCCAATCAATTTGACATCACGGTTATCTGCCATGGCAATGGTGCAGCCTACTTTTAAATCATCAAGTGCTACAATGCCGCTATCGGCTTTTGCGGCAATCACCATTTCATCAGATTTATCCAGTGGACGCGCCACGGCGCGATAACCCTGCTCCCGAATCATTGTCGCTGCGTCAAAGGGATTGGCATAGATAATATCCACGTTTTGCACTTGCATTAAGTCGTTTTGCTCATGCGCAGACGCGGGTGTCAGCAAGTGAATGTGAATGCCTGATTGTTTTTGTAGCAGTGTATTGAGCATATGCCACCCGGCAAAACGCTCAGGCGCGAAGTCAGGCGCAATGAGTAAATTAATTGTCATTAGGCTTGCTCCTCTAGCATTTTGCGATACAGTGCTTCAGCTTGTGCGATTTTGCTGCGTGATGGTTTGCGTCGTACTGACGTATAGCCAACCGTTTCGCCATGGCGGATATTGGGCACAGCTGTCGCATACACCCAGTAGTAGCTACCATCTTTGCACAAGTTTTTGACATAGCCATGCCATTTTTTGCCCGCCTCGACTGTTTGCCACAGGTCTTTAAAGGCGGCTTTTGGCATTTGTGGATGTCGCAAAATATGATGCGGCGCACCAATTAATTCATCACGGCTATAGCCACTGATATCCACGAAGGCGTCATTGGCGTGGGTGATAATGCCATCTAAATCCACGCGTGAGACGATAAGTTTGCCATCGGGATAAGGCAATTCGTTTTCGGTGGTATAAACGATACGACTTGAGCCATCTGAGTAAGTCAGACGATGCGCTGTAGCATCGCCAGCAGGTTGGTCCATATCGGGTAATTGTACAGATTTCATTACCTCTCCTTATAAATTTTTGATGGATAAATTTTTGATTGAGTCACGGTTGCTAATACCGGTGAAAGGCTGACAAAGTTAAACTATTTGTAAGTTTTAGATAAGTTTTGATAAGGCTTCAGCCGCACGCTTCATATCCAAGAACACCAGACCCAATTTGGCATTTGGTTTGGTCAAAATGGTCAATACCGCTTCTGTACCCGATGCCGACATAATCACATAGCCTTTTTCGCCTTGTACCATGACGCGCTCGATACTGCCACGCGCGAGTTCTCGACCTGCACGGTCACCGAGTGATAGTAGCGCCGCTGACATCGCACCGACACGGTCTTCATCAATGCCCGCTGGCAATGCTGACGCAATCATCAAACCATCGGTCGAAATCAACGCCGAGGCTTCTACATCCGCTGAAGAGCTGTTTAGGTCGTTTAAGATTTGTTGAAACATATCGGTACGCATATCAAGAACCTTTTTAGTAAACAAAATTAGGGGTTAGTGGGCAAATTTAGTGGGCAAAATAAAAATAAACTTGCACCCATGCAATCCGTATTAAAATCATTCTTAATTATGGCTGGCATCGTGCAAAAATAATAGGGCAAAAATAGAAGGGAAATGTTGTTAAGTGAGGGGCTGATTAAGCGGTGCTCATCGGTGGTTTATGGAGGTTAACGGTTCAACCCCCGTATCCAATCTATAATCGCAACTGAGTGTCACATAACGTTTTGCTGGGTAGTATGATAACATAATTTAATAAAATTTTTACATTTTATTACAATGCTATTTGACTGAAAAAATTTAGTGAGCGTCTGTGATATTCACATAATAAAAAAAAGCCAAGACAATAAGCGCTTGGCTTTAATAATTAACTAAAAGAAAACCGTAACTATTAAGGCTATTTAGGGTGAAGCACTTGCCCATGCAAGCGCGCCAATCCATCCACCATGCGCTGCTGCAAGATAGCGGTAATTTCGTTTCGGGTTTTACCCGCAGGGTCAATGGCTGCTAACGGCAACACATACGCTTTGGCAGGGCGGTTATCAAGGACACGTTTGACGCTATCTATCAAGCCAATATCGCCATAATACGGAATGTTTTGGTCAAGTTCGCCATCTTGGTTGACATAGCAAATCACAATCGGTTGAATAAGCACTTGGCTGTCCATCGCAGACTGCAACAAGTTGCCATAAATACGTTTAATCGCTGTGCCATCTGTGGTGGTCGCTTCTGGGAAGAAAACCACGGGTGAGCCTTGCGATAAAAACTCACTCATCTGCTCACTGATTTTGCTGGTATCGCCCGAACCGCGCTGGATAAATAAAGTGTGGGCAGTGGTCGCCATCCAGCCAATCACCGGCCAATTCGCGATTTCGGCTTTGGACAAAAAGAAGGTCGGTACAATACTACCCACCACAGGGATATCCAGCCAAGAGATATGGTTGCTCGCCCACAACGCGTGATGTGTCGGTATTGGCTCAAGTGCAGTCACCTCAATGCCTAACGCTTTGAGCGATTTTTTACAGAATTTTTGAATCAGTTGGATGATTTGCTGATTATCGGGATTTGGTGTGTGGCTAATCTGCCACGCATAGCCAACCCCTGTTTGAATCGCAGCCATTAAGCTCACAACGCGCTTGCTGCGTTGCCACTGGGTCGCCAAATTCTTTTTACTGTAGGTAGCAGGTTGTCGCAGTTGTTTTGCCGTTTCGCTTAGTAGGTTGTTAATCGTCAGCACAGATGGGGCGAGGTTAGAGTCAGATTTTTGCATAAGGTAAGTATGTGAGTGAAAAATTGTGGATGTAGTATAGCAAATTATTGGGCACACGGCTTATTAGGTCTGTTTGAGTTTTAGCAATAACCCAATAGCAATCCGTAAGTATCAATCACTCAATAACAGTAACCAAACCCGGTTTATCTTGGTTAAGATTATCACCTTTGCCTTTATCAATAAACAAGTTAGTGCAAATAGTGCTGATAGCGCGGTTTGACTTGTTCAAACGGCAACCAAACAAACACATCGGCACAATCAAACTCAGGATCATAACAAGCCGCTGCGCCAAGACTACAGCCCATTTTGACATACATTTTTAACAGCGCTGGCAAAGCGAAATTTTGCGGATTCGCCAAGTCCACATCAGCCACTTGCGCCAAGTCGATAGCGGATAATTTGTCTTCTGGCAATTTACGGGTCACTTTGACATCTAGCTTGGTGCTATCAAGCTGATGATCTAACCAGTTTTGCACATTGCCCTCTTCCATCGGAACTGAGGCACAGCCCATAAACGCATTGACATTGTAAGCTTTGGCGACTGCCGCGATAGATTCCCACAAATGATTAATCGTGGTAATACCTCGGTAATCTGGGTGAACACAGGTGCGACCGATTTCTAGCACATTATAGGGGTAATCATCGAGCAAGCGACCTAATCTAAACTCATGCTCGCTATAAAATTGCCCAGCTTTTATCGCGCCGTTTTTATCCAATAATCGGGTGGTTGCCACCGCAAGTGGTTGCCCAAAGCTATCTTTTTTGGTTTCGTCATACACCACCACATGGGTGCAATAATTATCAAAATCGTCCCGATCTAGCGGCTGCTCCGAGCTTGGATGAAATCCCGCAAAACTTACAGAAAACGCTTGGGTAAAGGTCAAAGTACGTAGGCGCTGGGCATTGAGTAAATGCTGCTGGGTTTGTAGCGAAAACTTATCCTCACTCACGTTAATAATCACTGACTTAAATAACGGGCGATGACGCGCACTTGGGCGGCTAAGCGTTGGCTTCACCAGCGGGGCTAGGGTCTCTACCACTGCCATATCAGCAAAATTATGTTCCAGCAACTGCGCAATCAACTGGGTATTAAAAAGACTATCAACAGGATAAGTGGCGATATCTTCGTATAATTTGGCGCCGTTATTTTGTTCTACAAAATTAGTTTGTTCTACAAAATCAGTCATCTTACTGTTACCTATGGTGATTTTTGCTATGGCATTGGCCAGCTGCTGAGCGAAAAATGCCTTAGCTTGTCATTGACTCATTGTCAAAGCTACAAAGCCCCCATCATCTAATTGGATGGTTAGTCAGTCTGGATGAATTCAGTATGCGTGACACCAGTGTCGTTTCAATGACGTTTTCATGGCAAAACCATGACCAAACCTCCGCCTTTACCCCCGTTTTAAGTTACTAATTGTAAATTTGACTAAAAGTTCTGCAAAAAAACCTTATATTGATAGACATAATCCATCTATCGTGTCTAGCGCTTTTCTAACGCGGCTATCGACTATTTAAGCGAATGTTTAACCTAATAGACTTAGATAATACATTTAGATATAGACACATTTTTACACTCACAACGAAAGGATAAATCATTGGAGTATTTTGAGCGTTATGAAGGTGGTGAAAAAGCCATCTTAGTCCATTTAAACATTACCCATCTCAATGACCCAGACGATTTGGAAGAATTTGAATTGCTGGTGGATTCGGCTGGGGCGCAAAAACAAGCCTTGGTCATAGGTACGCGGTCTAAGCCTGACGCCAAATACTTTGTGGGTACGGGTAAAGCTGAAGAAATCGGGGAACTTGTCAAGCAATATGAGGCAGATATTGTCATTTTTAACCATAGTTTGACCCCATCGCAGGAGCGTAATATTGAGCGCTTGGTACAGTGCCGTGTGCTTGATAGAACGGGTCTTATCTTGGATATTTTTGCCCAGCGTGCGCGAACCTATGAAGGTAAACTGCAAGTTGAACTTGCCCAGCTCAATCACTTAGCGACTCGCTTAGTACGCGGCTGGACGCACTTGGAACGCCAAAAAGGCGGTATTGGTCTGCGCGGTCCAGGCGAAACCCAGCTTGAAACCGATAGACGCTTGTTACAGGTGCGTGTCGGGCAGCTCAAAGCCAAGCTAGATAAGGTTAAACAAACCCGCGCGCAAGGTCGTGCCAAACGCCAAAAATCATCGGTGCCGACAATTTCATTGGTCGGTTATACCAATGCGGGTAAATCCACCTTATTTAATACTCTGACCCATGAAAACATCTATGCCGCCAATCAGCTATTTGCGACGCTTGATCCGACGCTACGGAGTGTGTCATTGTCGGGCGTGGGTAAGGTGGTACTTGTCGACACGGTCGGTTTTGTTCGTCATTTGCCGCATGAGCTAGTGGAAGCCTTCCATGCCACGCTAGAAGAAACCTTAGAGGCAGATTTGTTGCTGCATGTTATTGATAGTCACCGTGAAGACATGCATGAGCAAATCGCCGCGGTACAATCCGTGTTAGCGGAAATTGATAATCAAGTGCCTGTGCTAAATGTGTTTAATAAAATTGATCTCACAGGTGAGCCGCCGCACATCGGTTATAGTGATAAAGCCAAGCCCAATCGGGTGTATGTCTCTGCCCATGAGCAATTAGGTATCGAGCAACTCACCCTTGCCGTGCAGCAGTTATTGGTAGGTCAATTACAGCGGTTTGAATTAACCTTACCCGCCAATTTTGGACAATTGCAACACGAACTGCATAAGTTAGAAGTGATTGAAGACCTCAGCTACGATGAAACAGGTCAAACTAAACTGACTGCCATGATGTCGGTGGACAAGCTTAAGCAGTTGTTGGGTGAATTTGGTATCGCACCTGAGGAAGTGTTGTCGCAAGAACAAGCCAAACTGCTTGCGCCAGTGCTTGAGCCATTTGAACAATTGCTACAGCAGCAACCATTGGATACTGCCGACGAGACATAACTTGTTAGCCATTTAACAATATAACAATAGTAGACCTGTATCAAAATTTAAGTTGGTGCAGGTTTTTTTTGGCTGAATAAATGACCATACCACGCGATAAACTGCGCTTATTGACCATAAGTTGGTTAAATCTTAAAAATATATTCGTCAATTTGTCATTCTTTTGTCATGTCGCCCGTTGCGCTATCAGATTTTTTTCAGTTATTTTGGGGGTTATTTCATTTTATTTTTTATCAATATCAAACATTTAGGTTATTTTCCCCAATTTATGTGGATAACCATGTGGATAACTTCTGACTTGACAACAATAAACCGCATATCGCTATAGGTTATCTCTAAATTGGTCATTTTTTAACCAATTATTTTATTTATATAAATCATAGAGTTATAGTTTTTTGCAAAGTGCAAGCAAAAAATTTTACTTTTTTTTTAAGATTTAAGGCTTGAAAATTTGATAGTTTTTATGGCTAAAAATTTTGAGCCCTTGTTTTTCTAATCCTTCGTATCCAACCCAAAAGGTCTACAAGTTTTTTGGCAATTTATTCCCTTATTTCCCCTTATCTGATTTTTTGTAAACTTTAACCAGTTTTTGACAGATTTATGGTATATTTCCTGCCAATTCTTTTATAATACTGTTATCAAATGTCATTGAAACATAACGAATTTTATCTTTTTATGTCGGTTTAAAGCATTACGCTAACTTCAAATTTTATAGTCATGTGCTTTACAGTCACGTATTGTCAAAAATTTAACATAGGTATATTTATGGTATTGTTTGCAAAGAAACCTCGCCTACCTTATTGGCTAGCGGCTTCTCTATTGTCATTGGGCAGTTTGGCAAATATGCATGCAGCGAACGCTGGCAATATGTATGTGTTTAAAGATAGCAACGGTCAGGTACTGTTGACCAATGTAGTCAGCAACAACCGCCCTGCAGGAAATAATTTCCAAAACTTTACTAAAAAAGTCAAAGTGACTTATTACGCGGATACCAATGTGCATAGTTATAGCAAT
>NZ_DALZSV010000023.1:0-37817 GCF_032014955.1 Moraxella sp. CTOTU47724 | reverse complement strand
CATCAAACCACCACCCCCCAAATTTTTAATGTGTTTTTCTTACTCATAACATTTATTTTATAATCCAGTAAGATTATGTGGTTATAATTTATAATCCTTGCGACTTACCTATTTTTATTGCAATTTATTCTCATTTAGCTTTTAATGCTCAGTGTTAAAAACTTTATTTGTTTACCTTTCATTTTTTTCAATTGTTTATCCTTTGATAAGGCTTGGCACGATGACCGCTACCCAAAAAAAATGGCTCAAATGGGCAATCTTAAGTTTGATCGTTATTTCGCTGGCAGCGTTAGCTTATTGGTACTTTAAACCCAAACCCCAAAAACCCAATTACATCACCGCCAATGTCGAACGTAGCGATATTGAAAACAGTGTCATGGCCACGGGCAAAATTGAAGGCATTAAACAAGTGGATGTGGGCGCTCAGGTGTCAGGGGAAGTGACAAAATTGTATGTTGAAGTGGGTGATACGGTCAAAAAAGGCGATGTTATTGCTCAAATTGACCCAGTGACCCTGCAAAATACCTTAACCACGCAGCAGGCTACCTTACAGCAAAGCAAAGCGAATTTGGAAAGTGCCAAGGCCGCGTATCAGACCAAACAAGCCGCGCTTGCCACAGCGCGAGCCGACTTGAAAGGTAAAATAGCAACCTTGCAACATTCGCAAACAGAATACAATCGCCTAAAATCCTTGCTTGCCATGAATGCCGTCTCCAAACAAGAGCTGGAGCAAGCGGATACCGCTGTCAAAACAGCCCAAGCCAATGTAGAAAGCGCCAAACAAGCGATTGCGACTGCCCAAGCAAATATTGCCTCATCGCAAGCCGATATTGTTAGTGCACAGCAAACCATAAAAAAATCGCAAACGGACGTCAATACGGCTGAAAAAAATCTTGGATATAGCCGAATTGTTGCCCCGATGTCAGGCACGGTGATTTCTATCACCACCAAAGAAGGGCAAACAGTAAATGCCAATCAATCAGCCCCCACCATTGTGACATTGGCAGATTTGAGCAGTGTGCGCGTGAAAGCCAAAATATCAGAAGCCGATGTCGTTAACCTAAAAGTAGGGTTGCCTGTTTATTTCAATATCATTGGACGCCCAGATAAGAAATACCAAGCCACGCTCGATACCATTGGACCTGCGCCCGATGGCACTACCGCCAGTGATTCATCAACGTCAACGGATTCAGCGATTTATTATATTGGTTATTTTACTGTCCCCAATCCCGATGGCGCGCTACGCATCAATATGACAGCGCAAGTCTATATTGTTGAAAACAAAGTCAATAATGTGCTTAGCGTACCGGCTGCAGCAATCAAAAATGACCCAAGAATAGGCAGTTATGTTGAAGTCGTACAAGCCGATGGTAGTACCAAAAAACAAGCGGTCAAAACAGGCGTCACCAATCGTATTACCACCCAAATTCTTAGCGGCGTCAACCAAGGGGATAAGGTGGTTGTGGGTCAAGCAGCGGTGAGTAAATCAAGTTCATCGTCTAAAAATAAGGGTGGTCCACCGATGATGTAGTCATCGGTAGATGATAACCCTAGATTGTAAACGTTGATTATAACCTATGACGCATGCTAACTTTGAGATACACGGCTGATGATAACGCAAGACACCAAACAACCTGTCATGGAAGTGAAGGATTTAATCCGCGAATTTCCTGCAAGTGATGAAAAAATTCGGGTTTTACATGGGATTGACTTGACCATTTATGAAGGCGAAATGGTGGCAATTATTGGTCAATCAGGCTCGGGTAAATCCACCTTAATGAATATCTTAGGCTGCCTAGATCAGGCGACCGCGGGCAGTTACCACATCTATGGCAAAGCGGTGGACAAACTCACCGCAGACGAACTTGCCGAGCTTCGCCGTGAGCATTTTGGCTTTATTTTTCAGCGCTATCATTTACTCGGTGACATCAATGCCCAAGACAATGTCGCCGTCCCTGCCGTGTATGCAGGGATGCCCGTGCGGCAACGTGAAGCGCGCGCCACTCAATTATTAGACGACTTAGGGCTGGCGGCAAAAACCCAAAATCGCCCTAGCCAACTCTCCGGTGGTCAACAACAGCGTGTGTCTATCGCTCGTGCCTTAATGAATGGTGGCGACATTATTCTGGCTGATGAACCGACTGGGGCATTAGATAGCCAATCGGGTAAAGACGTGATGGCAATTTTAAGAAATCTAAATAGCCAAGGTCATACCATCATTATGGTGACCCACGATCCTTCTATCGCTGCCCAAGCCGAACGCGTGATTGAAATCAAAGACGGACGCATCCTCAAAGATTATTATACCGATAATAGATTTGATAAAACCAAAGAGGTTCAACACCTAAATTTTGCCAAAAAATCTGGTGTTACCGCGTTTTTGGACCGATTATCTGAAGCCTTTAAGATGTCCGTTTTGGCGATGAAAGCGCATAAAATGCGGACATTGTTAACCATGCTAGGTATTATCATCGGTATTGCCTCTGTGGTATCGGTAGTGGGTCTAGGACAAGGTTCTCAACAAAAAATTCTCAATGATATTAGCTCCTTAGGCACCAATACTTTAACCATACGAGATGGCTATAAATTTGGTGACCCTCGCCGTAAATACCATGATGATAATTTAACAGATGCCGATGCCAATGCTGTCGCAGAACAGCCGTATGTGCAAAGCGTCAGTCCACAAGTCAGCAGCAATAGCGCCACCGCCCGTTACCGTGAAACAGAAGTTTCGGTGAATGTCAGTGGCGTGGGCAAAGATTATCTAACGGTGAAAGGGGAAAAACTCGCACTTGGGCAAACCTTTAATGACAATAGTATCACCTCCATGACCCAAGATGTGATTATTGATGATAATGCAAAAACTGCCTTTTTTGCCAATGTCAGTGACCCCATTGGTGAAGTGATGTTGGTGGGTAGTGTGCCCGCTCGTGTCATCGGTGTGCTGCAGCCATCTGAGCAAGCTTTTGGTCCAAGTTCAGACACCCCTACCCTGTATATGCCTTATACCACTGTGATGCGTAGAATGGTTGGCACCAGTCATGTAGATAGTTTTATTGTGCTACTAAAAAATACTATCTCGTCTAGTGCCGCTGAGCAAGCTGTTTCTGATTTGATAGAGCAGCGCCATGGCACCGATGACTTTCGTATTCAAAACTCTGATTCAATTCGCCAGACCATTGAATCCACCACAGGCACGATGACATTACTGGTATCATCGATAGCCATTATTTCGTTGATTGTGGGGGGTATTGGCGTCATGAATATCATGCTCGTCTCAGTCACAGAGCGTACCAGTGAAATTGGTGTGCGCATGGCAGTGGGTGCAAGACAATCTGATATCATGCAGCAGTTTTTGATAGAAGCGATTTTAGTGTGTATCTTGGGCGGGGTTTTAGGCATTAGTCTAGCGTTTGGTATCGGCGCTTTAATTAACAAATTTGCAGGGGGTAATTTCCAAGTGGTGTATTCAACTACCTCCATTGTAGCGGCGGTGGTGTGTTCGACTCTCATTGGTGTGGTTTTTGGGTTTATTCCGGCGCGCAATGCCGCCAGACTCAACCCTGTTGATGCCTTATCAGGTGGTGAATAAAAGTTTCATCACCTGATTAATTAACATCTAGCCAATCAAGATTTATTTAATTAAGGCTGGATAAGTTAAAGATTAAAGGGATGAAAACGTATCATAAGTCAATGAATTTACGGCTCTATTTCGATGCAAATCTTTAGTTAAAAAAATTGTGCAAAAAGGCTTGCAAACCAAGATTTAATGCGTATAATATGCACTCACTTAACGGCAATAGCCAAAATAAAAACGTGAAAATCGTTTTTTATTGCCTTAAATGTTTTGGATCGTTAGCTCAGTTGGTAGAGCAGTGGACTTTTAATCCATTGGTCCCGCGTTCGAGTCGCGGACGATCCACCATTTATATTAGAACTTATTTTATACTGTAAAAGTTTTAATTATTAAAGAATTATCAAAGCTTTTCAGGATCGTTAGCTCAGTTGGTAGAGCAGTGGACTTTTAATCCATTGGTCCCGCGTTCGAGTCGCGGACGATCCACCATACCCAAAGCCCTTATCGAATTGATAAGGGCTTTTTTTATACGCTTGATTTTGTAACGCTATGATTCAGGCTAGCAGTTTAGGTTAGAAAAATAAAAATCACCTAGTTGAACTTATCTTTGATTGTATCAAATAGCTTGCCTAACGTTTAGCAAAGAAAAAAGCCAAACCATTAAAGGGTTGGCTTTTGACAGCATCGCTGTCGGATGCTGTCGAGATAGGCTATGACTTTTAGTATAGCTTATTTTTGGTATGGGTAGTTAGGTGATGTACTTAATACATAGCCTGTTGCCCCGCCCGCTGCTGCACCGATTGCCGCAGCTTTACCGATGTCGTTACGGTTGCCATCTGATTTTGCCAGTGCACCTAATGCTGCACCCGCTACCGCGCCTTGCGTCGCCGCGCGAGAAGAGCCTTGGGTAGTGACGCGGTTGCCATAGGCATCAGTGGTTGCACACGCTGTTAAAGCTGTTGAACCAACAAGTGTTGCAAGTACCGCAAGTGTTTTAAGTGATTTCATACTTTTCTCCAGTAGGGTTTCCATTTGCTAAAATGTCAAATTCTTTTAGCAACTTACGGAAGTTATATTAGCGTAAATTTTTCACCCTATTGTTATGAATAAAGACTGATTTATACGTGTTTTGTAAGTAACCTTGCTAGAGTTTGGGCAACAAATAGCTTACTCAAGGTTACGTTAACTTTTTCTACAATATCAAGCATATATTAGGCATGATAACTGTTTAATAAATCGGTGAATTGCGCTTCAGTGACTACTTTTACCCCCAGTTTTTCGGCATTGGCAAGTTTACTACCCGCTTTTTCGCCTGCGAGCAGTGCGGTGGTCTTGGCAGAAACACTGCCTGAGACTTTTGCCCCTAATGCTTGCAGTTTGGCTTTGGCTTCATCGCGTCCCATGCTTTCAAGGGTGCCTGTAATGACCCAACTTTGACCTTTAAGCGGCTGATTACCTTCAGGCACTGGGCTGACAGGCTGCCAATGAATACCGGCTTGTAATAATCGATTGATGACTTCGATATTGTGCTCGGCACGAAAAAACTCAAAAATCGAGTCTGCGGTTTTTTCACCGACATCGGGGGTTTTTTGTAAGGCTTCGATACTCGCTGCCATGAGCGGCTGCAAGTCGCCAAATTGCATGGCTAAATTCATCGCTGTGCTCTCACCCACGCCACCAATACCCAAGGCAAAGATAAACCGCGGTAAGGTCGTATCTTTACTTTTTTCAATGGCGGCTAGCATATTTTCGACAGATTTTTCCCCCAATTTTTCAAGGTTGATGAGCGCATCGCGGTGATTGTTAAGCGCATAAATATCTGCGACATTTTTAACAATACCTTGCTCAAAAAAGTTAATCAACCAGCGTTCACCGAGCCCATCGATATCCATCGCTTTACGACTGACAAAATGAATCAGTGCTTCTTGTTGCTGGGCTGGGCAAAATAGCCCGCCGGTGCATCGTGCCAGCGCTTCACCTTCTGGCATGATAACGGGTGAATCACACACCGGGCAATGCGTCGGCAAGCTCACCACTTGGGCATTGGCAGGGCGCTCGTCCGTCCAAACGCGCGTAACTTTGGGAATGACATCACCGGCACGGTGTACGCTGACCATGTCCCCTGCTCGAATGTCTAAACGCTGAATTTCACCGATATTATGCAGGGTCACATTGCTCACAGTGACGCCACCGACATTGACAGGTTCAAGTTTGCCCACAGGCGTCAACTGACCTGTGCGCCCAACTTGCCATTCAATCGCATTTAGACGCGTCATCACAGTTTCGGCAGGGAATTTATAGGCGGTTGCCCAGCGTGGTTCACGGCTTAAAGTGCCTAGTTGCTCTTGTAAGGCTAAACTATTGACCTTAATCACCGTGCCATCAATTTCAAAGGGTAAGCGACTGCGTTTTTCAATCACCGCTTGATAATACGCTTGCAGCTGCGCGGCTGTTTGCACGATTTTGATATCGCTAATGCTAAACCCCAACGCTTTTAGCCAAAAAAGCGCATCGGATTGGGTGGTAATCTCAGCGGGTAAGCCTTGATTGACGGAATAGGCATAAAACGCCAGTGGACGACTTTTGGCGATATTTGGGTCAAGTTGGCGCAAACTTCCCGCAGCGGCATTACGCGGATTGGCAAAGGTTTTCTCCCCTTTCGCCTGTGCATCACGATTGAGCTTGGCAAACCCTGCTTTGGGCATGAGTACTTCGCCGCGCACTTCTAGCCGTGGTATATCAATCGCCAGCTGCAGGGGTAGATTTCGAATAGTACGCACGTTTTGGGTAATATCTTCGCCCGTTTGACCATCGCCGCGCGTGACCGCTTGGGTCAACTGCCCGTTTTGGTACAACAGTGAAACCGCAAGCCCATCAAGTTTGAGCTCGACTTCATATTCGGGGTTTTGCTGATGGTCTGCCAAACGGTCATTGACCCGTCGCATAAAGTTCTGTAAATCGTCAAAGGTAAATAAATTACCCAGTGACAGCATGGGTATTTGGTGGGTGACTTGGGTAAAAAATGGCAACGGCTTGTCGCCTACTTGGTTGGTAGGGCTATCGCTTTGTACCAATTCAGGATACGCGGTTTCTAATGCCACCAGTTCTTGGCGAAGTTGGTCGTATTCGCTATCTTCTAACAGCGGATTATCTAAGACGTAGTAAGCGTGGTTATGTTGTTTTAGCTGTGCAATGAGTTTGCGCATTTGCGCAGTAATGGCGGCTGTGTTCATAATCATGATGATTTAAAAAAGATAACGGATATTTTACAACAAAGTGATGGTTTAATTGGTCAATTTTTTCCGTCATCAGGTCAGTCAAAACAGTAAACATTTTGACCATAAAGCTTTTTAACCATAAAAAAAGGCACTCGCGAGGAGCACCTTTTTTTATTTTAGTAAAATCTATCGACCAAAATTAATGGCAAGCTCGCGCATGGCTTGGGTATTTTCTTTGTTAATCGGCTCGCCTGTGTCGTCATATACTGTGGCATTTAGGTCATTGGCAAGCAATCCTGCGATACTCATCATGCTATCAAAGCCTTGAACAGGGCGTGGGTGTGGGAGCGATAAAAATAGTACCAAGCCTTTCATGGTTTGCATCGGTAGTCGATTGAGATCGAAAGGTGAAATACCTTCATTATCAATCATCATCAGACTAAACCACAATAAGCCTGTCCCGTCTTTGTTTTCGTAGCGATGGAACATATTCATCGCACCAAACTTCAAGCCATACTTGTCAATCAGCTCTAACAAATAATCGCCTTTAATGTCGACAAACTGCTGATTGGGAAAAATACTGATGTTGATATTTTGAATGGCGTTGTTGAGTGGGCTGTTTTGTTCTTCGTCAATTTGCGCTTGGATATGGGTGTCCAAAATTGGGCTGTTATCGGTAAAGCTGTCATTTTTTAGCTGATTTTCATCGAAAGTATGCACAACCGGGGTGATAGTCTCTGTGGCATTGGCAAGCATGCTAAAAGCGTCGTTTTCGTTTTCCACAAATGTATGGGTTTCTGCCAATAATTTGTCATTGGCAGATTTAGTGACATTAGCATTGGCATTGGCATTGGCATTGGCATTGGCAAAACCGCCATTGGCTGGATAGTTATCTAGGTGCAACTCGGTATCGTCCGCGCTTAGCTTTACTTCGCCTTTAGGATTGTCGGATGTAATTTCCGCTTTGAATAACTGGCTTTCTTGGGGCTCAGGGCGCTGATGGCGCGGAATAATAGGTAAACCATCTTTGTCATGCTCAATCGCGTCAGTCGCTAATACATCTTGGTTTTTTTGACGAATGGATTTTAGTAGCGTGTAAATACCCCAAACGATAGCAACAACCGCAAGAATGATAAGAATAAGCTGAGTGATAGACATAAACAACGACCTTTGAGAAAGACGATAACGACCCTGTTTGTAGTGTAAAAATTTTTACATCGGTATTTTTGCCGTTATACTATCATGACTTCATAAAATCAGCTAGAAAAAACCGTGACAAGGCTTGACTTTTTGCGTATTTGACAGGTGAAAATCGCTTATGCCAAATAAGCTTCCACCTCAGCCATATCCACACTGACCAGCTTGGACACCCCTGCCGTTGGCATGGTCACACCTTTGAGCTCATCGGCAATTTGCATGGCAAGTTTGTTATGACTGATAAAAACAAACTGTACGTCTTTGGCAAGCTGCTCAATTAAGCGGGTAAAGCGCGCGACATTGGCATCATCGAGCGGCGCATCGACTTCATCGAGCACACAAAATGGCGCGGGCTGCTGTTTAAAAATAGCAAAGATTAAACTTAGCGCCGTTAAGGTTTTCTCACCGCCTGATAACAGCGCCAGCCTACTGTTCTTTTTGCCTTTCGGCTGCGCCATAAGCTCTAATCCTGACTGCCAGCCTTTGCCGCTGTTATCTTTGTCATTGGTATGGTCTGATAACACCAACTGCGCTTGCCCGCCGCCAAATACTTGGGTAAATAGCTTGTTAAGCTCGATATTGACTTGGGTCAACATATCCATAAAAAGCTGTTTGGTCTGACTGTCAATCTGCTGGATAGCAAGTTGTAATTTTTCAATGCTTGCGGTCAAATCCGAGATTTGCTCAGCAAGGGGCGCCAAGCGGCTGTTCACTTCACCGAGCTCAGCCACCGCGGCATGATTGACTGCCCCAAGATTAACCACCTGTGATGCTAACTGATCGAGTTGTTGTTGTAGTTGCTCGCGTTTGCTGCTACCCAGTAAATCAATGTTGTCAGTTTTTGGCACGGCGATTTTGCGACCAGTCAATTGCTCACCAATTAATGCGACGTTTTGCTTGGCTAGTGCCAATGCGGTGTCGGTGGTGTGATATTGCTGTTGTAGTTGGCTTAACTGCTGCTGAGACTCTTGCACACCCAATTGCGCTTGATGTAGCTCGGTTTCCATGGTTTTCAAGGTGATTGTCAATTGGGTAACGCTGTCATTGGCGGTTTGCAGTTGCGTCGAGTCCAACGTGAGTTGCTGTTGTAGCTGTGGCAAGCGTGCCTGTTGCTCGCTAATTTTATGACTCAGCAGCTGCTGCTCGCTGGTGAATCTTGCTTGGTCTTGCTCAGCTTTGGCAAGTTGCTGCTCACTTGCGGTGATTTGCAATTGTCCGGTTGCCAGTGTTTGGGTGATGCGATTTTGTTGTTGTTCTAGCTCGCGCTGCTGACTGGTAAACTGGTTTAAGCGTTCATCGAGTGACTGGCGCTCGCTGATTTGTTGCTGTAATTGCGGTTGTAAATGCGAAAGCGTGTTGCTTAGCTCATACACCCGCTGTTGTTCTTGCTGCAATTTGTCCGCAAAACCTAGCCCCTCTTGTTGTAGACGCTCGCTGTCACTATCGAGGCGTTTTTTATCTTGCGTAAGTTTATCGAGTGCGGATTGATAGTGATACTGCTGTTGTAGTTTTCGTTGCTGGCATTGCTGTTGTTGCTGGGTTAGGCTTAGCAGTTGATTACGCGCGGTTCGGTCTTGCGCTTGCCATTCTTGCAGACTAACCTTCGCTTGTTGCAAGCGATTGGCTAGACGCTGTAGTTGCGGTTGTTGCTGCGCTAAGTGTTCATCGAGCTCTTCAATACGGGCTTCATTCATCAACTGCTGGCTAAAACTGATAACCTGCTGACCCTCAGCTTGCAACAAATGGCTTAGGTTAATCAGCAGCTGCTGATTACAGAGTATCAGCTGTTGCGCTGAGGTATGCACCAGCAACCAATCGCCCGTTGGTAAGTTATCGAGCAGCCCTTTATCCTGCACATCTGCCCAGTCAAGTGGCGTCGCACTGATCCAAACCTGCTGAAAAATAGCCAAATTGGGCGCCGCAATCAAAGCAGACAGTGGCAAACAACCTTCTATTAGATGACTGTTCGCTGTGTGATTTTTCGAAGTGTTAGGTAAAGTTGATTGATTATCAATAAACACCGCATGGTCATGGACGATTTGGGCAAAATCTTGGTCAGCGGCGATAGACCATTTGGCAAATACCGTAACTAGGGTATCAAAAACATTGGCATACCCCTTACCTGTTTCGGTCAATTGCAGTTGACTGATAAGTTTTGGCAAACTGCTAGTGTGTTCTTGATTGGCTGACTGGTAAATAACTTTGTCAAGCTCAGACTGCTGCTGTGCTAGCAAATTTTGTAGTGTCGCTTGCTCGGTTTGCCACGCTTGGTACTGCTGCTCAGCTTGGCGATGCTGATGGGTTAAGCTGTCAACTTCATCGGCTTGGTCAGCGATAGATTCTTGACGGGCGATGATATTGGCTTCAAGACGTTCAATCTCATCACTGAGTCTCGTCATTTGTGTGTCTAGCTCGTTGTCATCAAACGCTGCAAATTGCTGATCAAATGCGGCCTTAGCAGTCAGCCATGCCAGTACGGCTTTGTCATGTTCGCTTTGGCGTTGTTGGTGGCGCTGTTGTTGGTTGGCATGGTGTTTGAGGGCGTTTTCACTGACGGCAAGATTTTTTTCTACGTCTTGCTTTTGCTTATTTAACGCCACTAAATTTTTTGCAATTTGCTCACGCTGCTGTTTGCAATCATCTTGTTCATCACGCAATTGCTGCAACTGTGCGGTGAGCTGTTCAAGCTTTGCAGGTAAGCCTTCAATACGCATTTGTGCTTGCTGTTTTTGTGCTTGCAACTCTTGTTGATACGCTGCAAAACGACCCAGCTCAACATTGAGGATATTAAGGCGTTGTTGGTCATTGGCAAGGGCTTGCTCAGCTTGTTTCAGTAGACTTTGCGTTTCATGCTGCTGCTGCCAATAATCCTTAGCAAGATTTTGCTGGGTTTGTAGAGTGTGCTGTTGCTCAGTCAGAGCCTGCTGGGCAAGTTGCTGCTGCTCGATTAATCCCTCAATGAATACTTGCTGAGCATCCACACGCTCACGCATCGCTTGAAAATCTGCCGCGAGGGTTTGCTGTTTTTGCCATGCCTGCCCATAGTCATCGATGAGTAGCTGCTCACTGATCGCCTGCTGCGCTTGTTGCCATTGCTGGGCTTGTTGTGCTGTTTTGGCTTGTTTTTCCAGGCGTTTTTGTTGGCTGGTCAGTTCGCTGACCATATCATGCAGCCGCGCTAAATTATCGCTTGCGGTATCAAGCTGTTTTTGGGTGTCATCACGCCGGCTTTGGTAGCGCGACACGCCCGACGCCTCTTCGATAAACTCTCGTAGCTGCAACGCATTGGCATCAATGATGCGCCCTATCATACCCTGCTCAATCACCGCATACGAGCGCGCACCAAGGCCTGTACCCAAAAAAATATCGACCACATCGCGGCGGCGTACTTTGGTGCCATTGATAAAGTAATCGGATTTGCCTTCTTTATTGATTTGCCGACGTACCGATAATTCTTGATACAGATTTAGCGCGTGGTGGATGCCGCTGCTACCATCTTCGCCGCGGGTATGTTCAAACACCAATTCTACGCTTGCCAAGCTTTTGGCGGACTTGTCTTGCGTGCCTGCAAAAATGACATCACTCATCGCGCCGCCGCGGAGCTGCTTGGCGGAGGATTCGCCCAGCACCCAGCGGATGGCATCAATCACATTGGATTTGCCGCAGCCGTTGGGCCCGACAATCGCGGTGATGGTTTTGGGGAAATGAAACGTTGTAGGATTGGCAAAGGATTTAAAGCCTGCCAGCTTGAGCTGTTTTAACCGCATTTTCTAGAGTGTAGGTATCAAAAAAAGGCGCTTATTTTAGCAAAATTTTAGCGATTATTCATTAAATCTATGCTGACTTGATCTATGCTGAATTGGTACACACAAATCAGGCTAAACCTGCTAAAACCTTAAGCTGATAAATCTGCCATGGCATAAAAAAAAGCATAAAAAAAAGCATAAAAAAACCGCTAAGCGGCTTAGCGGTTTTATCAATCATGTTTTCGCCACTATTATTTTGCCGGTGACGCAGTAGCAGTCGCGGTATTCGCCGTTGCAGTCGCTGTATTGGCGGGTACAGACGCTGTTGTGGTGGTCGTTGTCGTCGTGGTGGTTTCAGTTTTGGCTTCTTCTTTTTTGCCACAACCCACAAGGCTGATGACCGTCACTAATGCGATTAATAATTTATTCATGGTTTTCTCCAAAAACGGTTAATGTAATCATCCATCTGATAACTTGATAGTGCGATAACTATATGATCCCAATAACTATATCGCTAAATCAATCAGTATCACTGGGCTAATCAGTTTATAAAATCTCAACTCAATTTTATCAAGACGTCATGGCATTTTATGAGTTTTCTGACCGTTTGGATAGCGGCTGTGACGATTTTTTTAACGGTTTTATGTAAATATTTATGCGTGTCATCAGTCAATACGCCCAATACGCTAAATTTTACCCACGCGATTATGTGTTACAATGATTATTAAAAATCAATCACTAAAAATTAACCGCTAAAATTTAATCGCTAAAAATTTTTAAAAGAACTATTGCTATGTCTATGCTGCTCTCCTCACCCAATGTTCAAGCCGTTCGCGCCTATTTACTTGATTTACAAGACCGTATTTGCCAAGCGCTAGAACACCAAGAAGCCACTGGCGGCTTTAATCTATATGCTGAAGGTGCCAGCAATGCCAAATTTGTCGCCGATGTTTGGGAGAGACCCACTGAGCAAGGCACCCATCAAAATTTGGGCGGTGGTCGCTCCAATGTACTTCAAGGCGGCAAAGTGATCGAAAAAGGCGGGGTGATGTTTAGCCACATTGTTATCAACCATCTGCCAGCCACTGCCACCGCTCGCCACCCTGAACTTGCTGGTCGCCAAGCACAAGCACTCGGTGTCTCACTGGTGATTCATCCGACCAATCCTAACGTGCCAACCAGTCATGCCAACGTACGGATGTTTATCGCGGAAAAAGAAGGCTACGAGCCGATTTGGTGGTTTGGTGGGGGCTTTGATTTAACGCCGTTTTATCCTGTGATGGAAGACTGTGTGCATTGGCACCAAGTGTGTCATGATTTGTGCGCGCCGTTTGGGGCAGATATTTATCCCAAGTTTAAGACGTGGTGCGATGAGTATTTTTATTTAAAGCATCGTAACGAACAACGCGGCATCGGCGGCTTGTTTTATGATGATTTGAACACGCTTAGCATGGGCTGGGATTTTGATAAGTGCTTTGCGTTTATGCAGGCGGTAGGCAATGGCTACCTTAAAGGTATTATCCCGATTTTTGAGAAACGCAAACACACGCGCTATACCGAGCCGCAGCGTAATTTTCAGTTGTACCGTCGCGGTCGCTATGTCGAATACAATCTGGTGTATGACCGCGGTACTTTGTTTGGCTTGCAATCAAACGGGCGCATTGAGTCGATTTTGGTCAGTCTGCCGCCGCTCACCGGCTGGGAATATCGTTATGAGCCTCTCGCAGGAACGCCTGAATTTGAACTCACGGATTTTTATCTAAAACCCAGAGATTGGCTGAACCTCAAGGCTTAACAAAACACAATCTTAATAAAACACCATAAAAAAGGGCAATCACAGTTGCCCTTTTTTTCATGGGCGATTAACCCATTAAGTTTGGTTGTACGATTTCTATCCAGTAACCATCTGGATCCAAGATGAAGGCAATATCTTTCATCGTACCTTCTTCAGGGCGTTTTTTGAAGGTGACTTGATGTTGCTCAAACCAAGCAACCGCTTCTTGCAGATTTGGCACGGCAAAACAAATATGCCCAAATCCTTGTGGTTCGCTGTTGCCACTGTGATAGTGAAACTCTGCATCAGACTCCGTGCCATAATTATGGGTCAATTCTAGCACCCCTGGCTGACTAAAGGTAAATGCTGCTAGCGCGGCAGTATCGGTCGGCAAATTTGCCACCTGTTCATCGGTAAGCTTTGCCAAAAAATACAAATCAAATTCCGCTTGTGGATAGCGTTTGGTTTGTAGTAGCGTCATGCCTAATACATCTTGATAAAAAGCCAAAGACACTTGCGGGTCTTTCACCCTAAGCATGGTGTGATTAAAGATAAACCCATTGGTAGCGGACAAGTTTGACATAGTGATCCTTATTGTAATATGCCTCTAAAAGAAAAAACCTTAAAAGAAAAAGACGTTGACTAAACGTCATTAATAACGACAGTTTGCCAAAAATTCAATACTGTTTAATTTTAATTAACTTTTGGGTAAAAATATAGCCGTCATTTCTCATAACATCATGGCTAATAATATTACATAACATTGCACTTAGGTAAGCTGCTCAATTGGCTATTTACTATTCTCTATGCAATATTTGCTACTCAATAAATGTCACTTTACCGGTGTCCAAATCATACACCGCCCCAACAATAATTAAGCTACCATTATTAACCGCATCTTCAAGAATACGAGAGCCGTGTTTGAGCTGGGTGACTGACATACGCACGTTGGCTTTAATCCCGCGATTAATCAACTCTTGCTCGTCAATGTCTTGTCCATTGGCGGTATAAATTTCATGCAAGTTGTACACACTGGGACGGATACGGTCAACAATCGAACGTAAATTGGGGGAAAACTGCTGATCAGGATTGATCAGTGTCTCCACACAAGCCGTCACCGCGCCGCAATGTGAATGACCCAACACCACGACTAACTTGGTACCGAATTTCTCAGTGGCAAACTCAACCGAGCCAATCTGAGACGGCGCGACTACGTTACCTGCTACACGAATGACGAATAAATCACCCAAACCTTGATCAAAGACAATCTCAGCAGGCACGCGCGCATCAGAACAACCCAAAATAATCGCAAACGGTTCATGCACATGGGTGAGCGCATTAGACGCTAGCAAGGTTGATTGGGGGTTTTGCACATTCTCTACGAATCGTGCGTTGCCTTGTTTGAGCATCTCGAGCGCTTGCTCGGCAGTTTCGGGACGCGGTAAGTGACTGTTTGGCATTTGGTTTTCTCCTTTCACCTAGGGACAATAACGAAATTTGTGATGATATAAAACGCGATATTTTTTATCATTTTAAACTTTTTAAAACTCAAAATTTTTTTCAAGACGGTTGTATAGCTACTATAATACCTCATCGCCTGCCACAGCAATATGCCCATCAGCTATTTGGTTCATAAATTGCGCATAATCTTGGGCATTGCGAGCGGCAGTTTGCTCGGCATAGGCTTGCATGACAGGGATGAATTCACTGCCATTGCCCAGATAGCCCATAAGCGTATCGGCATTGCCCGCTTTGGTATGCGCATGCGCCAAGGCATGGCCACAGCTTTCAATATATTCGTAAAAATGGGCAGCCGTCATGCTCTCAAGAGACGCGGAATACTTCATATCCCGCAGCTGCCTGACATAAAAATCCATCTCAAAGTTATCAAGCGATGCATAGCCCAAGAAAATATCACTCGATGCCTGCATCAATTGTTGCCCTTCAACCACGCGCTTGCCTTGATGGCTAAATTGTTTTGCCAGTAAGGGTGTCAAGATAGACGCTTTGGCTTGCTTCATTTGCAATATCAGCGGCTCATGGTCGGCATCTTGGAATAATGCCACCGCACACACAGTACCGACACTCCCCACCCCAACTACTTTGAGTGCCACATCGGTAAAATCATAGCGGTCAAACAACACTTGTCTATCTGACTTTAGGGTATCTCGATAAGCGTCAAAAAAGGCGTGGCTACCGGCAAAAAAAGGCTGTCCTCGGTGTGGTGGTCGCTGCAATTCACCGTCCGTTTTAAACGCATGTAACCCTGTGACAGTATCACGCTCAGTCAATTTTGGCAGCATTTTTACCGCATCATTTTTTTTGGCTTTTTCAAAATCGGCATGACGGCGTTTACGAACAGTCACGTCTTCGGTATTTGCCAATATTTTATGGGTGTCGATTTTTTCATACCACACTTGTAGCGGTGATAAGCTGCAATGCGCTTCTAATCCATCAAGGTAACTGGTCAGCAGTTTTTCAATGGCCTTATAGCCCACCGATTCTACATACTTAAAACTTTGACTGGCGATTAAAATACTGGCGACCAGTCGCTGCAAATCCCATTCAAATGGCGCAACGATGGTTTCATCAAAATCATTAATGCCAAATAATAAATTGCGCTCAGGACTGGCATAACCGCCGAAATTACTAACATGACAATCGCCGCAAATCTGCTGAAATAGCCCAGAATGTTGCCCCTGCCATGCTTGGTCAAACAGCATCAAAGCGGGCATCCCGCGAAAAAAAGTAAACGGCGATACACTCATGCGCTTGGCACGGATGGGCAGCAGTTCTGATAAGCGACCTTGATTGGACCAATGATAAAGACTGAGCGCGTCGATGGCAGTCGGACGTTGGCTGATGGCAGCCAAGGTTTTTAATGGATACGCCTTACGCTGCTGTTTGCCAAGTGCAATACTATCCGCTTGGGTTAGTAGCTTGCCTTGGTAGCGATGGCGCGTCAAATCCACACACTGAGCATGATGTAAGGATTTGGGTAAAGCGATAGCGATGGGCAGCGCGGCTGTTGTGTCCTTTGTTGGTTTTTTGGTCGCTGTTTCTTTAGCGGTTGGTTTTTTTGCGGGTATTTTGTTAGCCGTGGTTTGAGAAGCCGTATTGTTTGCGCCTGTTTGAGTGGTTGTTGTTTGGGCATTTGTTGTTTGAGTGGCTGTTTGAGTCGTTGGGTCTTGAGGCTTTTTTTTGCTAGGCATGGCGTGTCTCTTAAATTTTCAATAGGTAAATGTCCAATAGGTAAATATTCAATAGCTAAATGTTCAATCGGTCACTGGCTAAATTATCATCACATCAAAGTCGTTCAAGCTTGCTATTTTAATGGCTTTGGTAAAAAGTTACGTTGCTGATTTGTGCCAAATCAACCCCTTATTCTCTACTAAAATTAGCCACTAAAATTTTATGAATAGTAGGTCAATTTTCAGTAACATTTTTTAATTTTAGCCGTTATACTGAACGCAACTTTTAACTGTATTTTCACAGGTGAAACTATCGAAAAACTCTGTATTTATGTTGTCATGCTGATTGCGCGTTGACCCTATCATAAATATGCCATTTTAGCCCGCTATTTTAGCCTTGCCGTGAGATTGTGCCTATGTCTGCATCAACGTCCGCATCAACGCCACAAACCACCCTAAACGCACCATCAGCTATGCCTGATAGCGCCCAGCCGACCAACCAAAAACCGGTACTACTACAAATCCGTCATTTATCCAAATCTTATGGCGATACCCAAATTTTGCAAAATATCAATCTAGATATTTATGACGGGGAGTTTTTGACGCTGCTGGGGCCTTCTGGGTGCGGCAAAACTACCCTGCTACGCTTGATTGGCGGGTTTGAGCTACCCAATGCCGGTAGTTTGCATCTAGAAGGGGTTGATATTGCAGGCTTACCTGCGGAAAAACGTCCGATTAATACGGTATTTCAGCAGTATGCCCTGTTTCCGCACATGAATGTGTACGACAATATCGCCTATGGACTAAAACTTAAAGGCGTGCCCAAAACCGAAATCGACCAGCGGGTGCGGGAAGCGTTGGCGATGGTACAACTTGACCATACCATCAATCGTCGTCCGCAAGATTTGTCGGGGGGTCAGCAGCAGCGTATCGCTATCGCCCGCGCCGTGGTGAATCGCCCAAAAATGCTGCTACTTGATGAACCTCTATCAGCGCTCGATGCCAAACTACGTGAGCAAATGCAATCAGAACTCAAACGCTTGCAGCGTGAACTGGGTATTACCTTTGTATTCGTGACCCACGACCAACAAGAAGCCTTGTCGATGTCTGACCGGATTGCCGTCATGAAAAACGGCGTATTCCAGCAAATTGATACGCCCATTGGCATCTATGAATCGCCTGCCAATTTATTTACCGCAAGCTTTATTGGCGAGACCAATTTGTTTAAAGGTAAAGTGCTAGAGGTCAACCCAGCCAGCATCAAAGTGGAAGTGGTCGAGCAAAATGACGGCTTTCATCCGGTTCGTGAATTGCCCCGTCCAAAATTTGACGTGCAAGTCGGTCAAAATGTCAACTTACTACTGCGCCCTGAAGATATCCGCGTGTACTACACCCATGAAGGGCATGAAGGCTTAATCGGCAACGTGGTAGACAGTGCTTATAAAGGCAGCACATTAGATTCTGTGATTCGATTAAAAAACGGCAATATCGTCAAAACGTCAGAGTACTTTAACGAAGACGATCCGAATTTTAACTATAAACTGGGGCAAGAAGTGCGTATTGACTGGGTCGATGGTTGGGAGTGGATTTTGCCAGATGAATAATACTACTTCACCTTCGACCTCTAGCATTTCGACTGCTAACACGCCTGCCCCTGTTATGACAAAACAAGGCGGGCGCGGTTTTCAGCGTGCGACCCTGTTTGTGATTTGGGCATGGTTGATTATTTTTGCCCTGATTCCCAATATCTTGGTGATTGCCGCCAGTTTTTTGACCCGGGATGAAGATAAGTTTTTAACACTGCCTGTCACCCTCGACAACTATATTCGATTGATTGATCCGCTTTATTTAAAAGTGTTTTTACATTCGCTGTCGATGGCAGGGATGACGACGATTATCTGTTTGCTGCTCGGTTATCCATTTGCCTATCTGGTCAGTAAAGCGGATAAAAAATGGCAGTCATTATTGATGTTATTGCTAGTGATTCCTTTTTGGACCAACTCATTGGTGCGCCTGTATGCGGTGAAACTCATTATGGCGGCCAATGGTCTACTTAGCACCATGCTGATTAACCTTGGGCTTATCAACGAGCCACTGCAAATTTTATATACCCAAAAAGCGGTTATTGGCGGTTTGGTGTATTTGCTGTTTCCGTTTATGGTACTGCCCCTGTATGCGGTATTTGTGGATTTGCGTGACGATTATATTTTGGCATCCAAAGATTTGGGCGCTAACAAGCTACAAACCTTTTGGCACGTGATTTTGCCGCTCACTACGCCAGGGATTATTTCAGGGGTATTGCTGGTACTGTTGCCTGCCATGGGCATGTTTTATGTGGCGGATATCTTGGGCGGTTCGCGCAACTTGTTGGTGGGTAATATCATCAAATCGCAGTTTTTGGATGCCCGTGACTGGCCATTTGGTGCCGCGGCGTCCGTACTATTGACGCTTGCCATGGCATTGCTGATTATCGCGTATCGAGCCAGTAGCAAACGCATTGGCAAAACTGACTACAACGAAGTGGCATAAGGGGGACGCTATGTCTAATACTATGAAATGGCTGTCTCGCCTGTATTTGACCATCGTATATCTGCTGATGTTCTCGCCGATTGCGGTGATGGTAATCTTCTCGTTTAATGCCTCAAAAGTCGGCTATCAATGGGGCGGTTTTAGTACCCATTGGTACAGCGAGTTATTTAGTAATGCCGCGATGGTACAAGCTGCCATCAACTCGGTCATATTGGCGGTAGTGGCTGCGACGATTTCCACTGCGATTGGCGGTTTGACGGCGTTAGCGTTGCAGCGTTATGACTTTAAAGGTAAATCGATACTACAAAGCTTGCTATTTGTACTGATGATGTCGCCTGAGATTGTGTTGGCGATTTCGCTATTGGCGTTATTTTTGATTGTGGGGATACAGCTGGGGTTTGTGACGTTGCTAATTGCGCACATTACCTTTTGTCTGCCCTTTGTGGTGATTACGGTGACTGCGCGTCTATCTAGCCTCGACACCCGCGTGTTGGAAGCGGCGCGTGATTTGGGTGCCAATGAATTCACCATGATTCGTACCGTGCTTGTACCGATTATTTTGCCTGCGATTTTGGCGGGCTGGGTGCTTGCCTTTACCCTATCACTTGATGATGTGGTGGTATCGACGTTCAATACAGGACCTGAATTTGAGATTTTACCATTACAGATTTATTCGATGGTGCGTGTCGGGGTAAAACCTGAAGTCAACGCCGTTGGTACAATCTTGCTCGCAATCTCGCTACTGGGTCTGATTATCTCGCAGTTATTACTTGCCAAAAAGTCGATGAATCTACCATCGACCCAAAAACGTTAAGGAGACTTATATGATTTCTCGGATGCTCAATAGAAGACGTTTTTTAGGGTATGGCTTAGGCATTGGCGGTGCCGTTTTAACAGGGGGGCTGGCAAGTAATCTAACGGGTTGTCAAAAAGCGAGCGAGACCGCGACTAGCGCTGCGGCGTCTGCGCCTACTGCCAGTCAAGGCGGCAAGGTTGTCAATGTCTATAACTGGACGGAGTATATCTCTGACCAAGTGCTTAAAGATTTTACCGCAGAGACAGGTATCGACGTTATTTATAGCACCTTTGATTCTAACGAAGCCATGTACGCCAAACTCAAACTGATGAATGGCAGTGGTGAGTATGATGTGGCGTTTCCAGGGACGGATTTTGTCGACAAAATGCGTAAGGAAGGGATGCTTGAGCCGCTCGACCATGCCAAATTAACCAATTTTGGCAACCTTGGCAAAACCTTTATCAACGCCCCTTTTGACCCTGAAAACAAGTTTAGTATTCCCTATCTGTGGGGCTCATCAGGCATTGCAGTCAATACCAAACGCATTGCTAAAGCAAGCTTGAGCAGCTGGAATGACTTGTGGAAGCCAGAGTACGAAGGGCGCGTGATGCTGATGAATGACATCCGTGACGTGTTCACCATGAGTCTATTGACCCTTGGCTATAACGGCAGTACCAAAAACCCTGAAGCCATCAAACAAGCGTATGAAAAACTCACCAAGCTGATGCCCAATGTGCGCACCTTTAACTCAGATGCACCGCGCATGCCGTTTATGGAAGGGGAAACTTACTTGGGCTTGGCTTGGAACGGTGAAGTCATCATGGCGCAAGACCAAGGGATGCCAGAGCTGGACTTTGTGTATCCAAAAGAAGGCGCTATTATGTGGATGGATAACATGGTCATTCCCAAAAATGCCAAAAACAACGACAACGCCCATAAGTTTATCGATTTTATCTTGCGACCCAAATACGCTGCCATGATTAGCGAAGAAATCGGCTACGGCTCGCCCAACGAGGCGGCAAAAAAAGAGATGCCACCTGAGCTTGCTAACAATCCGATTGTGTATCCGCCAGCTGATTTGCTAAAACATGCCATGTTTCGTGAAGACGTAGGCGATGAGATAATGGCACTGTATCAGCAGTATTGGGATAGGCTCAAAGTGGATATGTGATTTTTCAATAAGCGGTCATTAAAAAATTATAAAAAAAGCGGGCTTATGATTAAGTCCGCTTTTTTTACCCTAAAAATTCGCTTAGCGCATGGTGACAAACTCTTCTGAGCCAGTCGGATGAATCGCCACCGTGTCATCAAAGTCACGTTTGGTCGCGCCCATCTTGATAGCCACAGCAAAACCTTGAATCATCTCATCGACGCCAAAACCTACACCATGCAAGCCTACCACTTTTTCTTCCTCACCCACACAAATCAGCTTCATGTGACACGGCTCGCGGTGCTTGGTCACTGCACTATACATCGGGGTAAAACTGGATTTATAGACTTTAACTGCATTGATGCCATAGCCTTTAACCGCCTCTTCTTCACTCAGCCCTATAGTACCAATCGGTGGATGGCTAAAAATCACGCTCGGCACTAGGTTATAGTCCAAATGCTCATTGGGTTTGTTGTTAAACAAGCGCTCAGATAATCGACGACCTGCTGCCACCGCCACTGGGGTCAATTGAATACCATGTTCGATAATATCGCCGACGGCATAGATACCTTCGACATTGGTATTTTGATAGGCATCGACTTTAACAAAGCCTTGCTCATTGACTTCAACGCCCGCTTTATCAAGATTGATGGTATCAGTTGCAGGTTCGCGACCCGTTGCCCAAATCAAACAATCCACCGTCAAGGTCTCATTGTTTGACAATTCAATGCTCAATGAGCCATCTTGGTTTTTGCGCACTTGTTGTGGCAGCAATCCATAATGAAATTCAATACCATCATCGTGCATGATATGGGTGAGCGTGGTGACAATGTCGGCATCGAAGTTTTTGAGCACCCGCTTGCTACGCACAATCAAATGGGTCTTTGAGCCCAATGCATTCATCACCCCTGCAATCTCGACACCGATATAGCCTGACCCCACAATCGCTACCCGCGGTGGCAACTCGGTCAAGTCAAAAAAACCATCCGAGTCAATACCCAACTCTGCCCCTTCAATCGCTGGGCGAACAGGTCGCCCCCCCATCGCTAGCAAAATATGGTCAGCGGTAATGGTCTCTATTGTGCCGTCATTTTTATACACCTCAACCGTATGTTGGTCGGCAAATTTGGCAAAACCATGAATCACATCGACTTGGTTATTTTTGAGGCCATTGTTGTACGACTGATGAATGCGGGTGATATAAGCTTGGCGACTTTGTACCAATTTGGCAAAGTCAAATTGTTTAACATCCAAATCAAAGCCATAGTCAGGCGCATAATGATGGATCGCCGCTGCCATATTGGCGCCATACCACATCACTTTTTTGGGCACACAGCCCACATTGACGCAAGTACCGCCTAGCTGCTTGGCTTCAATCAAGGCACATTTTTTACCATAACTGGCAGCACGGTTGATGGATGCAATGCCCCCTGACCCACCACCAATCGCGATATAATCATAATGTTTGCTCATAATTCTTCCTGTTTTTTGATGATTTTCAAAATTATATGCGGTTATTCTACCAAGTTTTGGTGGCTAGAAAAGTTGTTAATTCTCACCTTTCTCATTGATAAAATAAAACGAATTAGCATTTTTTTTGAATAATTTTAATGAAAAAGGTTTAAACACCCTTGCGTCACCGCAAAAGGCATCAGATAAAATCGGGTTTTTTTGGGTTGGCAAAATTCAATCTGCTGTGCCATTAACTGTGTGCTTAGTGTTGGGACAATCAGCCAAGCTTCATCGGCATCAAACTCACTGGCGTAGGTAAGTAGTTGGTACATATCAGCCAAGCTTATGTCGTTGAAAGTAGCAGTTTTTTTCCATTTTACATCGGCAATAATGAGTTTGTCGGGAGACTTTAGCCAAATATCGGGTTTGATGGTTAACCCTTGCTGCACGGTCAATGGCTGTCTTTTTTGCTCAACTAGCTCAAAATTCTGCCCTACAAATTGTTCATGGATTTTCCTGCCCACCCATTTTTCAAAGGCAAATGGCATATTCACCAGCCAAGTTGGGGTCAAAAACTGCCCTTGGTTACTGGCTTGTTGTAGCGTCAGCAGCGCATAACAAAAGCTGATAAAAGTATAATTACGCTGGGCAAGCAGACTGGGCAACGCGGTCAACTCTTGCAGCGCTTGAGAAAATAAGATGTCGTATAAGTCTTTGGCAACGGTACCCACTGCTTGCCACTGAGGCGGTAATGGGAAAGCCATGCTGCCAATCACCCGCTCGATGGTGGTTTTTACCAAGCGATTGCCCGCGGTATCCATCGCAAAATTTTCAGTCTGATGATAAAACTTATGCGGCTGGTGGAAGTTATGCTGCAATTGCTCTTTGACCAGTAATTTACCCTGCAGGTAGGACTGATTTTGCTCAAATTGCTGATATTGCTGATTGGGCACATACTGGGCAAATCCCTGCCAAAAATACGCTTGTAGCCACTCGCTAAGCGATAGTGAATGATTGCTGGGTGGAGGATTGGGGGCTGGAGGATTGATGAGTAGTTGATTGGCTAGATTGGGTAACGACTTGGGCAATAAGGCTTGCCACACCGCTGTCAGCATCTGTTGCACCCATTGACGGGTTTGGGCAACTTCATCGGCATGGGTAATTTGGCTTTGTGCAAGTTTTGGCAAAATCTCAATTTGCCCGCCACTGGGCAACCCAATCACACCGATATAGTGGCGCACTTTGAGTTGCCACTGCTGCTGTTTACGCTCAATGCGAAACACGTCAAAATTTTGCTCAATAAGCCAGTCAAAATCCTGCCCATCGTCAAAATCTGCCGCGGTCAGGCAACTATGTTCAAACGTGATGATGGCTTTCATTGGGCGCTTTGATAGATTGCAAGATAGTTATTTGGCTCATCAAGCGCTTGGGTATTGATGTCAAACCCCGCTTGCTGCGCCATAAATCCAGTTGCTTTTTTGTTATCAACTAGCCTAATAAAGCGTTGCCCAAAGATTGCTTGCAAGATTTGTCCATGGTGCTGGCAGGCTTGCGCCACTTGTGGGATGATGGATTGGCTAAACGCAGCGCTTAACGCTTGCAGCGAATCAATACCCCACAAAAAACTATGCCCTAACTGGCTGTCTTTTGCCAAATTTTGCAAGATTCTTTCATTCAATGCGGTCAACAACTTGGCTAAATCAATCTCAATCCCATTTGCCATCACTTTACCCAACAACTGTGGCTGTGGTTGACATTCAATAAATTCAAAACGGCGGCGAAATGCCATATCGAGCGGCGCCAATGAATGATCTTGGCTGTTCATGGTGGCGTAGATATCGACATTGCTAGGCACACTAAACGGCTGACGCGAATACGCCAAATTCACCGACAGCCTATCTGTCTGTCCTGCGCGTTTGGTAGGTTCAATCAAACTCATCAACTCCCCAAACACGCGGGCGACATTGGCGCGGTTGATTTCGTCAATCAACATGGCATAACGGTGGCTAGGGTCATGTTTGGCTTGTTGACACAGTCTAAGAAATGCCCCTGACTCAATGCGATAGCTCATCTGCCCATTGTCCGCGATGTGGGGACGAATCCCTTCGACAAATTCTTCATACCCATACGCTTGATGAAAACTGACAAAACTAAAGCGTTCTAGCTTTGGCTGTAAATAGTTGGGCTGAAACTGGCTGTGAATCGCCGCTTGGTAATCATCGAGTTTGTTTTGCAAGTCTGCTAATAACGGCAAGCTGTCTGCTAATAAAAACCAATTACTGCTATCGTCTTTATCAAAATACGATTGACTAGATTTATTTTTTACCAATACATTTTTGGAATCTGCAGGACTAAATTGCTGTAGCGTTGACCATGCCGTATTGGCAATTGCCTTTTCGCGTTGGTTAATTTTTAGCTTAGTAACAAAGAATAAGTTGTTAGTGATTTCAGCAACTTTAAGTAATGATTTTCCCTTTTTTCTTTCATCTAAAAATACTAAACAAATCACCTCTCGCCAGCTTAATGGCTCTACCAAATTTTTTAGTAAATCATCGGCATTGGCTACTGGCAATATCTCAGTATATTGTTTGGCGATTTGTTGCAGTTGGTAGGTTTTGCCTGTACCTGCCACGCCTGTAAAGATGATGTTTTTGGCTAATTCTAACATTTATTGATTTTCACTCACGATGGTCATACCTGCCGCTTTTGCCGCACGCGTACCACCCGTCAGATGGACGATGTCCCGATTTGGGTCAATCTCATTGAGCAAAGCGACAGCTTTGGCGGCTTTGCTGCCGCCACCGCATAGCACATAGATAGTGCCATCCGTGGTTGCTAATAACTCTGCCGTCAGCGTATCCAAGGGTTGGTTTTTGGCACACTCAATATGTCCTTGCGCAAATGCTTTACTATCCCGCACATCCCAAACGGTATCGTTTGCGGTGGCAGAAAAGTCGGTAATGGCTAGCTCACGAATCATGGTTACCTCTTAATTTTTAATATCTATTTTGTGATGGCTTATTATGGATAAGCTGACCAAATTTATCAAATCAGCGATTAATAACCAAATTTTTGCTTCACCTTAACTATTTTTATCAAGTCTTTGACAAATTATGATTTATAATTCATTCCAATATTTTATGTATATTAATTTTCACTTAAACTTTTATTATCTAAGGAGGGTAGACATCATGGCAACCGTTTCAACCGCGCACCCTGATCATCAGCATATCGCGCTACGCAATGACCCAAAAAAGGTCGCCGTGGCATCCATGATTGGTACGGCTATTGAGTTTTATGATTATTATATTTATGCCGCTGCGGCGGTATTGATTTTTAATACCCAGTTTTTTGATAAAACCGATGAAAAAGCGGCGATGCTTTACTCGCTTTCGACGTTGGCATTGGCGTTTATTGCCCGCCCTTTCGGTTCAGCGTTATTTGGTCACTTTGGTGATAAACTCGGTCGTAAAAAAACCTTGGTGGCCTCTCTGCTCACGATGGGTTTGTCAACTGTAGCGATTGGTTTGCTACCGACTTATGCCCAAGTAGGCGTCATTGCCCCATTATTGTTATGTTTACTTCGTGTGGGTCAAGGGATTGGGCTTGGCGGTGAATGGGGCGGTGCTGCCTTGGTCGCCACCGAAAATGCGCCAGAAGGCAAACGTGCTTGGTATGGTACTTTCCCGCAGTTAGGCGCGCCGATTGGGTTATTTTTAGCCAATTTAGTGTTCTTTTTACTCAGTTATTTTTTAGGAAAAGATGCCTTGGTCGAGTGGGCATGGCGCATCCCGTTTCTTATTTCAATCGTGCTTGTGGGTGTGGGTCTTTGGGTACGTTTAAGCCTGCATGAAAGCCATGTTTTCCTTACCGCTGAAGCCGAAGGCAAAAAAGTTAACGCCCCTGTGTCAAAAGTCATTACCCAATATTGGCGTCCGATGGTGCAAGGCACATTCTTGATGGCAATGACTTATGTGATTTTTTATATCATGACCGCCTTCGTACAAGCCTATTCAAAAAGCCCGGCAAAATTATCTTCTTTTGGTTTCCCAACAGGGTTAGGTATTGCCCCAAATACCTTTACTGGCTTTTTATTGGTGGCTGCGATTGTGTTTGGTATTTTTACCAGTATCTCAGGGATTGGCGCGGATAAAATCGGTCGTAGAAAATGGCTGATTGGCGTGACTATATTATGTATGGTGTTTGCCTGCTTTATGCCAATGCTGCTCAGCAATGGCACACCAACCACGGTATTTATTTTCCTCATTTTGGGCATGGCATGTATGGGTATGTCATTTGGTCCAATGGCAGCGCTATTACCAGAGCTGTTCCCCACCGAAGTACGGTATTCAGGTGCGTCACTGGCTTACAATCTAGCGGCGATTGTGGGTGCATCGATTCCTGCGATTTATGCCATCAAAATCAATGAGCAATATGGCATGAAAGGTGTGGCTATATATATTGTTATTAACGGTTTGATTTCTCTCATTGCGTTATTCTCAATTAAAGAAACCAAAAATATTGATTTGATGGATTAAAAGATAGATTAAAAGATAGACTAAAAATTGATACCTAAAAACGCTAGCAAATGCTGGCGTTTTTTTTGCCCAAGGCGGTTATAATAAACCTTTCAATACCATGAGGCATAGGATGAAAGCCTATAATCGCTGTGAATGGTGCGGCACGGACCCACTTTATCAAGCTTACCACGACAATGAATGGGGAAAGCCCAGTGATGATGACCGTCATCTATTTGCCATGCTGTGTTTGGAAGGTATGCAAGCGGGACTTAGTTGGATTACCATACTCAAAAAACGCGAGCGTTATTACCAAGTATTTGCTGATTTTGACCCTGCAATTATTGCGCAGTTTGATGATGACATGGTCGATAGTCTCATGACCGATGCGGGCATTATTCGCCACCGCGGTAAAATTAAAGCCATTATCAACAATGCCAAATGCTATCTAAAAATTACCGAAACGCAAGCTTTTAGCGATTATCTTTGGGACTTGTCGCCCAGCGGCGTGGCAAAAATACCGCAGGATAATCACCCAAAAACCTTTGCTGATATCCCCAGCAACACTGAATGTTCAGATAAGATGTCAAAACAGCTTAAAAAAGACGGGTTTAAATTTGTGGGCTCGACGATTTGCTATGCGTTTATGCAAGCAGTCGGTATGGTGAATGACCATGTAGCGGCGTGTGATTTTCGGTAAGCGAGTTCAATATTCAATAGCGGATAACATATTTCTCGATGCTACAGATTTCTCGGTGCTACAGACCCCAAAATAGGCTAAAACTAATCAAAATCAATACCAGTAAAATGCTCTGAACCAATAAAAAATGCTGATGCACTTTGAGCAGTCCGCGCAGACTGACCCCATAATGACTGACATTTTTAAGAGAATAGCTTTGAAAATCCACCAAGCTACGGCGATGATATTGTGACCGCATGACCTCAACAAACTTATCAGCCGCTGCTGCTGTTGACCTAGCTGACAACACAGGTAAAAACGCATTGATAACATCTTCATGTGTTTCTGGGTTATTGATATTGACCATCAACATTTGCCAATCTTGAAACAGCCGTTGTTCGATCATCCCTTTAGACTTGAGCGTGACATCGCGGTTGCGCCCATCACGCTGAATGTTACCAAATAATTGCTCAATCGCTGATTTTTCGCCTTCAATGTACTGAAAAAAATAGCCATTACCAAAGCACAAAAAACCGGTAATTTGATGGGCAAGGTTCTCACGCTGTGCCACCGTCATGATATCAGACAGCGTTCTAGGGGTTACGCCAGCTTTCAACGTCATACGGCTCACATAAGTTAGATAATGAATTTGCCCCAAGCAGCACCTCAGTCTTTATGGTTTTACAATTTTTGTTCAGCGCAATTTTAACAATTTATTACATACTTAGCCATCCATTAAATCAAGAATATTAGCTTACCTAGTCACAAATAGCGGTTGAGTGGCTTTTTTTGGACACTCGTATTGCATTTACGATCATCAGCAATACCCCTACCCAAATTAAAGCAAAACTGGCAATCATGGTACCATTGACAGCTTCATGCAGCACAAAAATGGACAATAAAAACATCAGCGCAGGTTCAAGATAACTGAGCATACCAAAGGTGTTCATCGGCAACACCTGACTGGCTTTGAGGTTGGTCTGCATGGCAAGCGCACTAATCATACCCAGTCCAATCAATAGCAGCCCCATTGTCATTGACCCAGTGACTATCGATATACTGCTGTTTTGCCATAATAAAAAACCTAGGGCAATCGGTGCAATCACTGACAAATCAACGAACAGCCCCAACAGCGCAGGTACCCCTTGCCAGCGGCGCAGTCCATAATAAATCGGATAAGTCAAACACACCCATGCAGTGACCCACGATACACTCCCCGCGAGCCAAAATTGCAATCCTACCCCTGCCGACGCAGCGATAATCGCCGCCCACTGCAATCGATTTAAGGTTTCTTTAAACACCACACAGCCCATCAGTACCATCATCAAGGGAAGCAAAAAATACCCCATTGCGGTATTGACCGCCTGTCCATTGATAGGCGCCCACATAAACAGCCATAGCTGACTTGCCAAAATCGGTGTCGGCAACAGCAATAAAACCCATTGTTGTTTGTTTAATCCCATCAAAAATGCTTTGAGTTGCCCAAAACTTTGCGTCACGGCCAACAGCCCCACCAACCCAAACCACATCGCCACCATGCGCCACAAAAAAACTTGCGTGCCTGACAACGGCGCAAGCCAGTGACTATACAGATATAGCACGCCAAACAACACATTAGAAATCAATGCCAACACCACCCCAAAACGTAACTTTTTGGCAGCGGTAGCGGGCTGACGGGTTGTTGCCTTGGGCTGGACAACGATAGAGGATGGTGATAAAGCGCTGGAGACTGACATAATTGACCTTGTTATATTTTTGCTTTTGCGGTTAAATTGCCAAGCAGTATAACAATTATCTTTGGTAAATTATTTCAAAATCCCCCAATTTGTGATAATTTAATATTAATATAAGATAAATTTGCTATATTTTTCTCAATTTGTCTTATTTTATATTTTTAGAAGGACATGGCTATGATTCATGAAATCGATGATATCGATAAACGTATTTTAAACTTGTTGCAAGAAGATGCGACGCTACCGCTTAAGAACATCGCCGAAAAAGTGCATGCATCGGTAGCGACCTGTCAGCGCCGTATCCAAATGATGACAGAGACGGGGGTGATTACTCGCCAAGTAGTGATTGTCAACCCCACCGAATTGGGCTTTGATTTAAGCGCGTTTGTGCTGATTGAAATGGAAAAACAAAATACCGCGCTGCAGCATGGCTTTGAGCGCTTGATGAACCGATTGCCCAACGTGATGAGTTGTTATGAAATCTCAGGGGATTATGACTTTTTGCTATTGGTACATGCCAAAAATATGGCGGAATATCACCGTTTTACCCGTGATAATTTAACTTATGAAAACAATGTCCGACGCTTTAAAAGTCAATTTGTGATGAACTTCTCCAAGGTAGGCACTAAAATCCAGTTAGATTAGTTAGATTAATGCGCCATCAGACAATGGGCTCAAACAATGGGCTTAGTGCGATACCAAAATGACGTCGGCAACGAAATGCCAAACACCAACGCAGCGGTCACAAATATCGCATTGAAGCTAAAATCCATCATTTGGGTAAATACTTGTGGATTGTAGCCATAGTAGCCTAGCTGTACAAAGCTAATCATAGCTTTGTACGCGGTAATCCCTGGCATCATACACAGCATGGCAGGCACCAAAATCATTTTTGGGGTGAGTAAATATTTTTTTGCCAAATAAATTGCCACAAACGATGAAATACCCGCTGCCACAAATGTCGCTAGTATCAAATTGACTGACAGTTGTTTTAATAGCTCTCTAAGTCCGTAACCTAGCACGGTCAACAATAAGCATTGCCAAATATAGCGGCGCGGCACATTGACAAGCAGTGTCCAGCCAAGCGTCATCAAGCAAGCAAAAGTTGCTGCGCGTATCAAGGCAATCGCATCAATCGCCATTTTTCACCCTACCCAATATTGGCAATAAAATTTTATCAAACGCTTTCATCAACCCACGCCCCAATGACTGATATTTAGTAGTAGCAGTGACAACACGATGCCGATACAGCTCGATAACGTCAAGATAATCACAAACATAAAGCGCCCGATACCGATGTTCATATACCCCTTGAGCATATCTGATAATGAATTTATCAAAGGAAAACTGGGAACCAACCAAAGCACACTCGACGCCATAGCAATATGCGGGTCGTTACCAATCCCCAATAACAGCGCGGTACTGGCGAAGATGGAGCCAAAACACGCCGCTATGAGCGCGGATATAAATGGGTTAAAGTTGCGGTTACTCAGCCATAGCCGCAGCGAATACCCCATCATGCTCGCAATAAAAGTCACCAAACACACCAGTATATCGCCCCCTGCCAAATACGCAAAGCAGGCACACGCCACACCGACCATCGGCGCGACCATCTTGGCAGGATAAGTGCCGCGATCAATCTCATCAAATCGATAAGTCGCATGCTCTAGGGTACTCGTCACCGGCATACTTTCCAAATCCAGTACAATTCGCTGAATTTGTACAACGATATTGACATTGATGGCATGGGTGGTTGACGCGCGCAAGGTGGTAATACAACGGTTATTATAAATTGTGGTGATGGTCAAGCCATTATAGGCAATCCCACACTCCACGCTGGCCAACCCCAACGCTAACCCCAATCGGCGGCACAAATCTGTTACCGTTGCCGACTCTGCCCCATATTGCATTAGTAGCAGTCCACAGCGCACACACAGACGGGTGATTTGCTGCTGGTGTTCATACGCCATATACGGCAACCGCCGTCTAGGCTTCGGCTCTGTCGGGGGCGAAAGCTTAGTAGGCTCAGGTGTTAGCGGATCAAGCGCTTCTAGGGCATCAGCAAAGGTATCGGTCATAGCATCATTTTAATAACCTTGATATCTCATTTTAGCATTAAACTAGCATAAAATCAGGGTGAATCAGTATTGCTTTATTGATTAAAAAGTTGATTAAGAAAGCTGAATAAAAATGAGCAAAAAGTTGAAAACTACCCGTTATTTAAAAAAATTCTACCTACTTAACAAGCTGCGATTGGTTTATTTTGGTTTAAATAATAGGGTAATATTCAATACCTTCCATTACCCTCCATTTTAATCACCATCTAGCCATTTGACAGTCACTTTTTCCGTTAATTTTTACAAAAATACTGAATCGCTTTACCCTTTAATTAAACCCGACTAATTTAATCAGGTTTTTTTGTTATTTCGCCCTATAAACCCCCATCGCAAAATTGATTCATGATAAAATGAGCCATATTCATTTTATTTAATATCCAAGCCTATGTCCGCCGAAACTATTGCCAACAAAGCCTTTAAACAAGGCGCCAAAGCCTTATTTGACTATGACAAACACTGGGCAAGCTGCTTTGAGCCTGCGCCATTTTTGCCGATGAGCCGAGCCGAAATGGATGCCCTTGGTTGGGATGCCTGTGATGTCATTATCGTCTCAGGCGATGCCTACGTGGATCACCCAAGCTTTGGCATGGCAATCATCGGCAGACTGTTAGAGTCGCAAGGCTTTCGCGTCGGTATCATTGCCCAGCCAGACTGGACGAGCAAAGACGCTTTTATGACCCTTGGCAAACCGACCATTGCGTGGGGCGTCACCGCAGGCAATATGGACAGCATGATTAACCGCTACACCGCCGATAGACGCATTCGCAGTGACGATGCCTACTCGCCAGACAATGCCCCCGACAAACGCCCCGACCGTGCGGCTGTGGTATATAGCCAGCGCTGCCGTGAAGCCTATCCCGATGTTCCCATTATTTTGGGCGGGATTGAAGGCTCGCTGCGCCGTATCGCTCATTATGATTATTGGTCAGATAAAGTGCGCCGTAGCATTTTGATGGATAGCCGCGCTGATATTTTGCTGTATGGCAATGCCGAGCGCGCGATTGTCGATGTTGTAGATGCACTTGCCAAAGGTTACCGTTTTGAAGACCTTGCCAAAGTGCGTGGCACCGCGTATCTGTCGACACAAACCAAAAAACACTGGCAAGCCGACATGATAGAAATCGCCAGTAACGACGTCGACACCGTTGGGCGCGTTGACCCAATTATCAATCCGTATGTGATGATGGAAGATGTGGGCGACTGTCACATCGAACAAGAAAAAACCCTTGAGAGTCAATACAAAGGTTTTGTGGCAGATAAAGTCGAGCACAAAGTGCTCAATGCTGATAAGGTCGCTGAAAGCCAAGACATCCAAGTGGTCAACCTCAAAGACCCCAATAAAAACGCCTTAAAACACAAACGCCCGTTGCCGCCCCGTGACAAAACCGTGATTCGCTTGCCCGACTTTGAGCAGGTCAAATCCGACCCGGTACTTTACGCCCATGCCAACCGTATTTTGCACCTAGAAACCAATCCGCATAACGCCCGCGCCTTGGTGCAGCGACATGGCGACATTGATGTATGGCTCAATCCGCCGCCCATTCCACTTACCATGGAAGAGATGGATTATATCTTTGATTTGCCGTATGCGCGTTTGCCCCACCCTAACTACGGCAACGCAAGAATTCCTGCCTACGACATGATTAAATTATCAGTCAATATCATGCGCGGCTGTTTTGGCGGCTGTACCTTCTGCTCGATTACCGAACATGAAGGACGGATTATCCAAAACCGTTCAGAAGAGTCTATCTTGGGCGAAATCAAAAAAATCCGCGACACCGAGCCGTCATTTACCGGGGTAATTTCTGACCTTGGTGGACCGACTGCTAACATGTACCGTCTGCATTGTAAAGACGATGCCATTGAGAAAAACTGCCGCAAACCGTCCTGCGTGTATCCCGATATTTGCGACAACTTACTCACCGACCACAGTCCTCTCACCCAACTGTATCGCAAAGCTCGTGATATCAAAGGGGTGAAAAAAATCCTGATTGCGTCAGGCTTGCGCTATGATTTGGCGGTTAAAGACCCCGAATATGTCAAAGAATTGGTCACCCACCATGTCGGTGGATACCTCAAAATCGCCCCCGAACATTCCGAAACCAATGTACTCTCCAAAATGATGAAACCGGGCATGGGGACGTATGATACTTTCAAGCAGATGTTCGACAAATACAGCCGTGAAGCAGGTAAAGAGCAATATTTGATTCCGTATTTTATTGCCGCGCACCCTGGTACCACCGACACCGACATGATGAACTTGGCGATTTGGCTCAAGCGCAATGGCTTTCGTGCCGACCAAGTGCAAGCCTTTTACCCAAGCCCGATGGCAACTGCTACTACCATGTATCATACTGCCAAAGACCCCTTACATAAAGTCACCCGTGACAGCGAAGGGGTGGAAATCGTCAAATCGGGTAAACAGCGTAAACTCCACAAAGCGTATTTACGTTACCACGACCCCAAAAATTGGGCACTGCTGCGTCAATCGCTTAAAGATTTGGGGCGTGAGGATTTGATTGGGCATGGCAGTCAGTGTTTAATTCCGCCTTATAACCCAAAATTGGAAGGCGAAGACATTTACCAATCGGCAAGAAAGAAAAACAGCTCAGCAGGTGGCGATTCTGTTAAGCGTAATGGTAAAGCGGATAACTCCAATTCAAATAATGGGCAAAGTAAATCGGAAAAAAAACCCACGCCCACGAGCTTTGGTAAAAAACCGAATCCGAAAAAGAGTAATTTCCAAACGCAACATACAGGCTTACCGCCGCGGAAAACTAAATAGTTTATGTTATTCAAGGCTTGTAGAGTATTTCTACAAGCCGCCTCATTTATTTTTAAATAATTTCAATTTTAATGCCATGTCTGAAGATTGATAGCGATTTTATGTTTTTTGTATGATTAAAAAAAGAGTGTTTAGCACCTTTAACTTGGTTTAGACTTTGATGATTTCTAAAATCTCCCAATTTGATTTTGGTGTTTTCTTCGAATACTGTAATCGTTAAATGCAAAATAATTAGCTAGAAATAACCTATAGTCTGAATGGATTAAACCATTCCCATGACTGATGGCTGCGTTATTTCACCTTCTGTCTAAAAATCCAATGTATTGTTCCAAATAAAGACTCGAAGCCTCAAACATTATGTGACAGCCTTTCTTATTGATAAAAAATTCTCAATAAAATTTAAATTTTTATTTTCACATTAAGCTTACATCTTAACAACTAAACGTAGCACTAAAAACATTAAAAAATCAATAAAATACAAGCCATTATAAAAACAAAAAGGTTCTGAGCATGGCAAAAATTTTTATTGGGATAGGGATTTTATTTCTCATCATTGGCTTAATTTATCTGTTTTTTCCCAATGCCTTTAGTTGGTTTGGTCGTATGCCAGGGGACGTTAATTATCGCTCGCAAGATGGCAGCTTTAGTTTTCATTTTCCCATCGTCACTATGATTATCGTGAGTATCATTCTCACTATTATTCTTAACCTATTTAACCGCTGACACCGCGCTAACCACAGCCCTGTCTAGCGGGTTTTATCGCAAAAAACTGCCTTTTTCATCAAAAAATGTCGTAAACTGTGGTTATGCCAGTCACGATTGAGAAGGAGTTAGTCATGCAGCGCGACATTTTTAAGCCAACACTACTGAGCCTTGTCATCGCCCAAAGCTTATTGACGGCGTGTAGCCCCTCACCGTCAAATAGCCGTGATACCAGCCCTGCCACACCCGTTATCACCCAACCAACGCCCGTAGTTGCGGCGCCTACCATGATGATGGACGCGGCAGCAATGAGCAAGATGGCACGCTACTCGCCTATCATGCCGATGCCGATACCACAGGATAATAGCGAAAAATATCAGCACCTTGCAATCAACCCCATTCACCAAACCGCCACCGATGCTGTTGCCACCTTTAGTATCGATACTGACACGGGCAGCTACGCCAATGTGCGCCGTTTTCTAAACGACGGACAATTACCGCCTACTGACGCGGTGCGTATTGAAGAGCTTATCAACTATTTTAACTATGACTTTTCACAAGCCAAACGCCTTGCCAACGCCCCTTTTTTGGTAAGCACCGAAACAGTTGCCGCACCTTGGCGTACACCCAATCGTATCATCAAAGTGGCTATCAAAGCGGATGACCCTACCATCACCAAAAAAAGCGTCTTACCGCCTGCCAACTTGGTATTTTTGGTAGATGTATCGGGCTCGATGTCAGACAACGATAAATTACCACTAGTCAAATCTTCACTAAAAATGCTCACCAAGCAATTGAGGTCGCAAGATACCATCAGTATCGTGACCTATGCTGGTCGTACCCAAGTGACGCTTCCTGCCACCAAAGGCAGTGATACCGACAAAATATTAGCCGCGATTGATAGCCTAGATGCCAGTGGCTCGACCAATGGCGAAGCAGCGATAAAGCTGGCTTATCAACAAGCAAAAATCCACTATAAAAAAGACGGCATCAACCGCATTTTGATGATGACCGATGGGGATTTTAATGTCGGTGTATCGGACGTCGATGAAATGCTAGATATTATCCGCCGTGAGCGTGATAGCGGTGTGTCACTTTCCACATTTGGCTTTGGTGAAGGCAATTTAAACGACCACATGATGGAGCAAGTCGCAGATAACGGCAACGGTAATTATAGCTACATTGACAGCCTGTCTGAGGCCAAAAAAGCCTTGGTAGACGAAATGTCAGCAACCTTTAATACTGTGGCAAAAGACGTCAAAGTCCAAGTGGAATTCAATCCCCAGACGGTTAAAGAATGGAGGTTGATTGGTTATGAAAACCGTGTCCTTGCAAAAGAAGATTTTAACAACGATAAAGTAGACGCAGGTGAGCTAGGGGCAGGCAAATCCGTGGTTGCGCTGTTTGAAGTTACCCCTGTGGGGCAGCAAGGTTGGCTAGACGATAGCCGCTACCAAGCTTACCCTATCAATCATACAGGCAAAAATACTGAGCTGGGGTTTTTAAAACTGCGCTATAAAGCGCCAAATAGCAACACATCAACGCTTTTGACCCTGCCAATTAGCAATCAGACCCAACAGCCAAGCAATGAGCTGGCATTTGCGCTAAGTGTGGCAAGTTTTGGTGAAACCCTGAAGCAAAGCAAATACCTCGGTAATTGGCAACTAAATGACAGCAAGCGATTCGCCCAAGCCAATCTTGGCAACGACCCACAAGGTATTCGCCGCGAATTTATCAAGCTTATCGACTTAGCCGATAGCTTACAACCCACCAAAAAATAGCCACTATACAACTGTTAATAAAAAAGCTAGATAAATCATCTAGCTTTTTTACTACTTTTACTGTTTTGCCCATCAGTGCTGTTTTGTGCCAAAAATTTTATCCCCTGCATCCCCAAGCCCTGGAATAATATACCCCTGTTCATTCAAATGGCTATCGAGTGCTGCGGTAAAAATCTTGACATCAGGATGGGCATCATTCACCGCTTTTACCCCTTCAGGCGTTGCCACTAATACCAAGGCTTTAATATTTTTACAACCGTGTTTTTTCATCATATCAATCGTTGCTACCATACTACCGCCAGTCGCAAGCATAGGATCTAAAATCAACGCAGGACGCTCATTAATATCTTTGACCAATTTTTCAAAAAAAGGCACAGGCTCAAGGGTATCCTCATCACGTTGCAATCCAACCATCGAGATTTTTGCCGTGGGAATAAGGTCTAAAACTCCATCAAGCATTCCTAAACCTGCGCGCAAGATAGGTACGACAGTAACGGTTTTACCTTTGATTTGAATGCCCTCAATTTGGTTGCCTTCCCAGCCCTGAATGCTGATTGTTTCTATGGGAAAATCACGGCTTGCTTCATACGCCATCAAACGGGCAAGCTCTTTGGTCAAGGTACGAAACTTATAAGTGCTACTATCTGCCTCGCGCATCAATGATAATTTATGCTTAACTAAGGGATGGTCAATAACGGTAATTTGCATGGTAACACTCACTTTAAATTTCACACCAAAAATTTCGCCTATTTTACCCAAAGTCTGTGATAAAAACATTAATTTTCTATTCTGAGTTTTTCTCTGATTTTTTCAGGGATGCAAAAAAACACCCCCTTACTGATGTAAGGGGGGGGTGATTTGGAATAGGGAGCT
>NZ_DALZSV010000022.1:0-38411 GCF_032014955.1 Moraxella sp. CTOTU47724 | reverse complement strand
TACAGCTTGCCAGCCAACACCTTATACATGCTAAGCCTGTACAACAGGCAATTGAAGCATTACCGCCCGTTGCAGCCCCCAGCACCGATGACGATATAGACCGCCAAGCCCTTCAAACATTGGCGACGATAATCAAGGCTCAACAAACCAACAATCATCAATCTTTGGCAGCGCTGCAAGATTCACTGACGCAAATCGAAGCTGTACAATCCGAGCAGCAGCAAACCCAGCAGCGATTAGCAAAACTGAGCGAGCAATACCATGAGGTTTTGCAGCAACAAACCGTGCTACAAAATCAGCAGCAACATCGCCAAGACAGAATCCGCGATATTGATGCCCAGCAATTGGTTATCGCCGATAAACAACATCAAGTAATACAGCGCATCGACAAGTTGCTGATGCCGTTTGCAACGCGCGACCGCACTTTTAGTTTTGCTACCACACAGGATGTGAATGCCCAATTAAATCAGCATATCGATACCCTTGCGCAACTTTTGCAGCGCTATCAAGGAGTAGAAACTAAGCTTAGCCATATCAATGACACCATCACAGGGATTGAGCAAGCGCTCACCCGATTGCTGGCAGATCAGCAACATCTAAGCCAAAATCAACACCAAGTCCGTCAGCGACAGCAAACATTGGCGCAAGAGATTAGCGAGCTACAGGCGCAGCGATACGCCTTGTTTGGCGAACAAGCGGTAGACATCGTCTCTCACGCGTTAATCCAAGCAAAAAATCAGGCTTTGCAGGATTATCAAGCCAGCCAAACAGCTTTTCATGAGCAGCTAATTCAGCTGCAGATTTTGCAACAACAAATCGCATCTTTGACCACTAGCACCACCCAACTAAAAATTGCCCAGCAAACCCTACAAGCCGATATCCAGCAGCGTTTTGCGACATTGGGTTTTGTAGATGACGCCGATTATCGCGCTGCGGTGTTGGTCGATACCGAGCGGGAACGCTTACAACAGCTTGCCAATCAACTCCATGATAGTCAGCAGCGCAATCATAACCTACTTTCTGAAGCCAAACGCATACAGCAGCAGTTACTCGATCATCCCCAAACTGCGCTGTCACTTGAGCAATTGCTTGATGCGCTTGGGCAATTGCAACAGCAATTTAGCGAGGATCAAAAACAATTGGGCGCCGTTGAGCAGCAGCTAGCAGCCAATGAAGCCCTTAAACAAAATCAGCAGCAACTATTAGATGCCATCAACCAACAGCGCAACCATACCGAAGAATGGAAGGTATTGCATCAATTGATTGGTTCAAGCGATGGCAAAAAATTTCGTAACTTTGCCCAAGGCTTGACCTTTAATATCATGGTTGCCCATGCCAATGAACAGCTCAAAAAAATGAGCGACCGTTATTTACTGATAGCTGATAGTGAGCAGCCCTTGATGCTCAATGTGATGGACAATTACCAAGGCGGGCAAATCCGCACCAGTAAAAATCTATCAGGCGGCGAGAGTTTTATTATCAGCTTGTCGCTTGCATTGGGACTGTCAAATATGGCTAGTCACCGCATGCAAGTGGATTCGCTGTTTTTGGATGAAGGCTTTGGTACGCTGGATGAAGAAGCGCTCGATGTAGCGCTCGACACCCTAACCAACCTCCAGCAATCGGGCAAGCTAATTGGCGTGATTTCCCATATTCAGGCGCTGAAAGATAGAATCAGCAGTCAAATCCAAGTAGTGCCACAAACAGGTGGCATCAGTAAAATTATCGGTGCCGGTATTACCAAGATTAGTTGACGCAGGCTAGCTTTGGTTAAGCCAAATTAAGATAAGTTAAGATAAGCTAAGCTAATAAGTTAAGCGGCGTGGTAAATTCACCGTAACAACCGATTCATCTTGCTGTCATGTCATTGGTTCATACTACTGTTTATGTCAATGTTTACCGCTCGCTTAATCAAGACCTGAGTGCTCAGGGTTATTTGTGTCAACTCATAAGGGCAACACGATGTTAACCAAACTTTCGCAGCTTTTAGCACAAGGGCGCTTTCTCTCCCCTGTCCCTGCCGTAGTGGTGCATCCTACTACCGATATTATCTTGCAATCTTGTATCCAAGCATATCAGCACCACATCATCACCCCGATTTTGGTCGGTCCAAAACACAAAATCGAAAAGGCCGCTACTGACGCTAATTTAGCTATTTCAGACTTTATGTTAGTGGATGCTGAGCATAGTCATGACGCGGTTGAAATCGCCGCAAAAATGGTTCGTGAACAGCAAGCCGACTTTATCATCAAAGGTTCAGTGCATACCGATGAGTTAATGGGTGTCTTGGTCGATAAAACCCAAAACCTACGCACCGAGCGTCGTATGAGCCACGTGTGGTTAATGGAAAGTCCCACGTATCACAAGCTTTTGACCTTGACCGATTGTGCACTCAACGTGGTGCCAGATTTGCTGACCAAAAAAGACATTTTGCAAAATGCGATTGATTTTGCGCACGCGCTCGACATTGAGCAGCCTAAAGTAGCCATCTTGGCAGCGGTTGAAGAAGTCAAACCACAAATGCAATCGACCATTGATGCTGCGGCGTTATGCAAAATGGCAGACCGTGGTCAAATCACCGGCGCCTTGCTTGATGGACCACTAGCGTTTGACAATGCGATTAGCCAACAGTCTGCGGATATCAAACATATCCACTCCCCTGTCACCGGCGATGTCGATATTTTACTGGTACCTGACTTAGAAGCGGGCAATATGCTAGGTAAACAGTTAATTTATTTGGGTGAAGCCAAAGCCGCTGGTATTGTCATGGGTTCAAAAGTGCCGATTGTGTTGACCAGCCGTTCGGATGACGAACTCGACCGCCTGTATTCTATTGCCCTTGGCGCCTACGTTGCGCAAAAGCGTAAACAAGCTTGATGTTAATTCAGGTTACTTGAGATTAATTGAGATTACTAGCATGAACGATTCTGTCATGAGGCATATTGACTTAACTCACCCGATCGTGGTGACCTTTAACGTGGGTTCAGCGACTATCAAAATGGCGGCGTACGACACGGCTAAAGCAGTTGACTCATCCCCCCTTGCGTGGTCACCCTTGTTTGATGTCAATATCAACCTAAAAACCAAAAATAAAGTCTGGCACGCCATGCCACAATCTTTGGCTGACTGGGAACCCCAAGATAGCCTGACAGACACCGCGGTAAGCTTGTTTACTCGTGTCAAACAGACCTTTCCTGCGCGTGAGATTGTCTGTATCCACCGAGTGGTTCATGGGGGCAAACGCTATCATGTTCCTGTGGTGATTAACGAGACAGTGATGGCACATTTGGTGGAGTTATCACCGATATGTCCGCTACATCAGCCCCCTGCCCTATCTGTGGTCAACGCGCTGCAAGCCATTGATACAAAACTGGTGCACATCGCTGCCTTTGATACCGCGTTTCACTACCATCGCCCAGAGATTTGGTCTAGCTATGCGCTGCCAAAATCGCTGCGCGATCAGGGCGTGCGCTGTTATGGCTTTCATGGTTTATCGTATCAGGCGATTATGCGCAAACTTGAAACCTATCTCCCAAAGATTGCCAAAAAACGCTTAATCATCGCGCATTTGGGTAGTGGCTGTAGTATCACCGCGGTCGACAATGGCGAGTCAAAAGACAGTACCTTTGGCTTTAGTGGATTAGATGGCGTGCCAATGGGTACCCGTCCGGGTCATTTGGATTCTGGGGTGATTTTATATATGGTCGAGCAAGGTTGGACGCTCGAGCAAATGAACCAATGCCTATATAAAGAGTCGGGCTTGCTCGGTTTATCTGAAATTAGCAATGACGTGCGTGATTTGCTCGCTAGCGATGACCCACGCGCCAAATTTGCACTGGTGTATTTTGCCACGCATGCCGCCAAAGAAATCGCAAGCCTGATGGTTAGTATGAAAGGCTGTGATGCGCTTATCTTTACCGCAGGGATAGGTGAACAGTCAGCGATTATCCGTCAGATGATTGTCGAACAACTCGATTTTTTAGGTTTTAGTTTGGATGCGGATAAAAATATCGATGGCCGTATTGACGTTCCGATTTTACGAATCAACTCAGACGATGACAAACAAATTTATGTCATCTTGACCGATGAACAGCTCGAATTAGCTTTATCACTTGAGCATGCAATCACGATAGAAACCGATAAGTAAAAGTGACAAACCTGTCAACTATTTTTAGGATGGATGGTAAGATATAACCGATTTTTATCGGTTACCGACTCTTAATGTCTAGTTGATTATACTATTACAAATATTAACATAAATAGCGATTGTTTTTTACTTTTAAGCTCCTCGCAAGGTTTAATTTAGCCATTTTTCATGATATTGTAATATCAAGCAAATAGACTATGCTTAAATCTTATCACATTCATTTTAGTCATATTTTTGATTAGAAAATGTATCGCAACTTGGTATTCTCCAATACCCTTCTTGTTTTTTCTGGTAGCCTAATGAGGTCAATTATGAACAACGATTTTATGGATAAAATGAAAGATGGTTCACGTCAAATGTACGCACCATGGTCGCGCTTCAACCAAGCGATGTTAAGAAATGCGGAAAAAATGACTGACTTTTCTTTAGAAACAATGCGTCATTACTCAGAGATGGGTCTTGAGCAACTTCGCAATGTTTCTTCTGTTGATTCTCCAGAAGCAGCTTCAAGCTTCAACCAAAAACAAACTGAGCTGCTCAACCAATTGGGTCAAAAAATGTTGTCAGATGCACAACGTTTGACTGAGCTTGGCAACGAAATCCGTAATGAAGTCATGTCAGCGATGAATGAAATCTATAGCCAAAATGCATCCAGCATGCAAGATGCCATGCAAAGCGCTGCTAGCAACGCATCAAAAACGGCAGAAGACTTTAACCGCAAAGTAAACGAAAACATGCACAAAGCGGCAAACCAAATGTCAGAAGCGGTTAAACAAACCACCCAAAACATGAACAAAGCTGCGACTAACGTGACTGCTGCGGCAACCCGCACCGCTAATGATGTAGCACAAAATAGCGAAGCGGTAAAACCTGCAGCAAAAACAACCCCTGCAACAAAATAATTAGTTTGGTGCATCGTAGTCATTCTTAAGACTGTATCATTTATAAACCGCTATTTATGTTTTACCTGATAGATGAATGGCGGCTTATGAATCTATAAAAGTGGTGGATTAGACAGATGCCTAATCCACCATATTTTTAAGTAAGCGTGCATACTCACAGCGAATTCTTATCAAGCACATTATAATAACGGGATTTATCATGGCAGACAATAAAGACACCCAATATCAAGGAGCGAACGGCCATTCCTCAAGCGACAATGCTTCAAATAGCGCTTCAAATAGCGATACTTCCAACACCCAAGGCGCAGAGAATAACAATACCAATGCTTTTGGCTACACGCCATTTGCCAATTTTCCCTTTGGCAATAATGCATTTGGTTTTGGTAGCAATCCTTTTAACAACTTTGGAACCAACGCCTTTAATCTGCCGCAAAATCCGCTGGATTTTTTGAGTAAAACCAATCCATTTGCTCACATGGCCTCTAGTATTCCACCTTACAATGCTGCGGTCGGTGAATTCTATAGCGAATTTTTTGGCAATATGACCAAACTGAGCCAACAAATCGCACAGCAATCGATGCGTGCCAACCAAGCGCCGCAGTACACCAATACTTCCATCATGATGGATTTAATGGATGGTTGGCGTAAAATGGGTCAGATGGTGACCAATCATCCAGGCACGATGGTTGAAGACCAATTGCAGTTGTTTAAAGACCAAATGCACTTGTGGCAAAACACGCTACAACAATTTGCCGGTAAAAAAATCGACCCAGTGGCAAGTCCTGAAAAAGGCGATAAACGGTTTAGTGATGAAGAATGGGAAGACAACCCTATTTTTAACTTCCTAAAACAGTATTATTTATTAACCACCCAAGCGATGATGGATGCGATTGATGGCGTTGAAGGTATTGATGAAAAAACCCGTCAACGCTTGGCTTTTTTTACCCGCCAATGGGTCAATGCAGTGGCCCCAACCAACTTCTTAATGACCAACCCAGAAGTACTCCGTTTGACCATCGAAAGTCGGGGTCAAAATCTGGTTCAAGGGATGAAGCAGTTGGCTGAGGACATGGGCAACAGCGCCGATACACTCAATATCCGTATGACTGACCAAAGCGCGTTCCGGGTGGGTGACAACATCGCCACCTCAAAAGGAAAAGTGGTATTTGAAAACCATATGATGCAGCTCATCCAGTATGACCCTTCAACCGAAAAAGTAAAACAACGTCCGTTGTTGATGGTGCCACCATGGATCAACAAATTCTACATCATGGACTTACGTGAGAACAACTCGTTTGTGCGTTGGGCAGTCAATGAAGGTCATACGGTTTATGTCATCTCTTGGGCCAACCCAACGCCTGAGTACAAAAATGTTGGCATGAGCACTTACATGAAAGACGGTGTGCTTGCAGCGATGGACCAAATTGAAGCCATCACGGGTGAAAAAACCATCAATATCACAGGTTACTGTATTGGGGGTATGTTGACAGCATTGACGCTAGGCTATCTTGCCGCGACCAAGCAAGAAAGCCGCATTGCTAGTGCGACACTTTGGGCCACCATTATTGATTTCTCAGATCCAGGTGATATCGGCGTCTTTATCGATGACAAAATCGTTACTGCGATTGACAAGCAAAACGCCGACAAAGGTGTATTTGATGGGCGAATGATGGGCGTGTCATTTAGCTTACTCCGTGAGAACAGCCTATACTGGAACTACTACGTACAAAACTACCTAAAAGGCGAGCGGCCCGTACCTTTTGACTTGTTATACTGGAACTCAGACTGTACCAACGTGACTGCTGCCCTGCACCATTTTCTACTGCGTGAGTTCTATATCAACAACTTGCTGCGAAAACCAGGTGGGGTTGAAATTGATGGCGTGAAAATTGACTTATCAAAAGTTAAAACCCCTGTGTTTATGGTTGCAACCTTGCAAGACCATATCGCAAAATGGAAAAGCTGTTATCCAGGTACGCAAGTATTTGGCGGTGAAAAAGTATTCGTGTTGGGTGAATCAGGTCATATTGCGGGTATTATGAACCCACCAGGTAGTAAATATGGTTACTACACCAACGACAACTACACTGCAGACGCCGACCAATGGTACAAAGACGCCACCTATGTTAAAGACACCTGGTGGACAAGATGGCATGACTGGATCAAACCATTTGAGGGCAACGAAATCAAGGCCCGTGTTGTCGGTCAAAATAGCCAAGGTAAAGAAATCCCAACCTATGGCGATGCCCCTGGTAGCTATGTCACGGTCAAAGCCACTGAAGCCTTAACCGGTCATAACTTTGCAGAAGCTTACCGTTCACAATTACCACCCGTATAATATATCGTTATCACACAACATCCCGTGATTACCTAGCCCATCACGGGATTTTTATAAAATAGCCAAATCGCCCATCAGCTACATAGATTTACTAGTCAAAAGTTGTGATATTGAGTAGAATTAACGCCATATTCTGCGCATAATAGCGATTAGAAACACTTTGAATAGAGCGCCTATGTCGATTGAACCAGCACAAAACAACCTATCACTCAGTAAGCTAGACCGCAATATTGTCTTCTTTGATCGGGCGATTCGCTCGTTTATTCCAAACAGCAATCTTAGCACCCGTCCTTTGCCTGTCTCTACCCCCGATGTACCAAAACTATCCGTGGAAGAAGCGCGTCATGTCGCGGGTCTCATGCGTATCAATCATACTGGCGAAGTGTGCGCGCAAGGACTGTATCACGGTCAAGCATTTACCGCCAAACAAGCAACGGTCAAAAAAGCCATGCACCAATCTGCGCTAGAGGAGATTGACCACTTGGTGTGGTGTGAGACGCGGTTAAATGAATTGGGTAGCCATCCCAGTATTTTTAGTCCGCTTTGGTATGGGCTATCGTTTGGCATGGGTGCGGTAGCAGGATTGATTTCTGATGAGTTTAGTCTGGGGTTTGTCGCAGAGACAGAAACCCAAGTCAGCGAGCATTTGCACAGCCATCTTGGTAAGCTGCCTGCACAAGATAAACGCAGTGCTGAGATTTTAAGCCAAATGGATAAAGAAGAATTACATCACCGTGATAAAGCAGTCGAATCAGGCGCCAGCCCATTGCCACTACCCATCAAAACTACGATGCGTTTTTTGGCTAACTGCATGAAAACGGTGGCGTATCATATTTAACTGAGAATCTTTAACTAAGCGTGCTTAACCGAGCGTGTTTAAATGAGCGCGACTGACAGCCTCAATCGTTGGCTGGCGTGTTTATTGCTATAACCTTGCTTAATCGCGCTTTTTTCGCGTAAAAATATAACAATAACTTTATTTTTTTTTGATAGTATTTTTACATTATTGCTTTACATTGTTGCTATGGGATAAGCTGACTGATTTTTGCAATCCATCCCACCCAATTTTTTAAGGAAATTTCAATGACTCACATGGTAAAACCCCTAACATATACCTTAGCTATTTTGATGGCAACCAATGCCACTGTAGCGATGGCTGCAACGGCAACCGCAAAAACAACAACCAAGACGACCACCACCAAAACCACCACGGCAAAACCCGCTACCCAGACAACAGCCATTAAAAAAACCACGGTGACCAAAGCCAAAACTACCAACAAATCAACCGAAAAATCGGCTGATACGGTCAGTAATAGCGTGAAGAATACTACCCCGCAAACGACACCCCCGTCAGCCACCTCAAATACAGGTTCAGTGATAGTGCCTGTTTTGACCGCCCCAACGGTTGCCAACGTTATTTATCCATCTACCAACAGTGTACAATTGGTAGGCACGGATATTTCAGCGCAAAATCTTGCTAATATACCACTGCCGGCTTTAACGCTTAGTAATATCTCAACGGTAAAAACCGTTTTGATTCCACGAACCGCGGATAACAGTACACAGTTAGATGTCAGCGTGTTAGACGATTTTATTACTTATGTTACCCCAATGGCGCGTCATTACCCACCTGTTTTTTCGAGCCGTACTGAGCGCTACAATACCACTGAGCGACTCAAATCATTGACCGCATGGATTGAGACCTACGCACAAAATCCAAATGCCTCTTATGAGGTGCTACTGCGTGCAGCAAAACTCAATGCCATGGGTCGCAATCTGGATTTAGGTTCTGATTATGCCGTGCGTGCAGGCAATTATATCGCCCGTGCCGTGAGGCTCAATGACACAGCAGAAGCCAACTTCTTATATGGCGCAATGCTCGCTGAGGGTGGCGGTTTTAAAGAAGGTGCCAAATACTTAGAAAAAGCCGAAAAAATGGGCTATCTAGAAGCTACGCAAAGTTTGGCGCAAGCGGATTTATTGGATGACAAAAAAGACCGCGCCATTCAACGGTTAACGGAATTTAAAGCCAAAAACCCAGACAATCCGTATATCGATGAGCAATTACGCATCGTCAATAGCGGTAAATACTATATTTGGGATATCCCTGCAAAAGTCGTTCAATAATTTTTTGCGTTCATACCCTAGCCGTGGTTTAATATCACTGCTAAGTCACCATGCTAATTCACCATCATAGTTGAATTTTAGCATGGTGATTTTTTTCACCCTGTCATTCAGTGATAGGCAGATTTTTTGCGCTGCATTTTTTTTGTGCTATCTATTATTGCTCTATCCTTTTTTGCTCTATTTTAGCCGAGTAAATCACCATGCCGCTAACAAACCAATCTACTAGATTTTGTCAAAAGTCTCTCATCACGGCGACGACATTGGTTACTATCATCACCCTTACTGGCTGCGCCACCACCAAAATCGGTAGCCGCGATACTGCAAGAGCCATCATCGATCAGCGCGTCAGCGTGTTATCGGGCAGCCGATTGAGTTCTGACACCAAAAGCCGTTTAGTGCAGGCAGGTTTAGATGAAGAAAAATGCTTGGTAAACATGCCTGCCTGTGTAGTGATGCTCAAGCAAGCGGATCTTAATACCGATAAAGGGATTTATGGCGCAATTAGTGAGCTGTTTTACGCCTCTGCCCAGCAGCGCCAGCAAGCCAAAACTTGTACCAATCCGCCAAAAGATTTGGCTACAGACTATGCCAAAGATTTGGTTGGCAAGACCGACGTTGTAGCGCCCAAACCCGATGAAATCTCTTGTAGCACTGCCTTTCAAGACGATATGCTGCAATCGATTCGGTTTTCTTACATTTATTTGATGTACGATATCCTCAATCCAACCGTCGTCAATCAACAACCGTCACAATTATATTATCTGCCAAAAGAACGCGATACCCAAATTCAGGATTTGTATTACGCTGCCATCGATGCGTTAGGTGATCGCCTGTATCATCAAAAAATGGCAGAAAATTATCAAATCACTCGCAACAAACTGCGTGTCAGTATCAATGGACAACCGTTTACTGACAAATCGGCATCGATGAAACTGATTTCAAGCTACCAGATTAATTTATCAAAATTTAATACCATCAGTCGCCGCGATGGCTTTGGTATCAATTATGTGGCGCTACTCAATAGTCGCATCAATAGGGCGGTGATTATTGACTTGTTGCAACACTATGCCAATGATACACCGTTAGAAGAACGTATCCACCAATCAGGGCATTTGCCTATGACCGCGGTGTTGGTGCCCAAAGGCAATAGCATTGATGAGTTGCACAAAACCACCGATTTTTCGCTCAATATTTATGATCCTTATCAGTTTAAAAGTGTCTCTATTCTCAACAAAGATTTTGCGCTATCGGCGAATTTTTCGGCAGCCTACGGCTTGTGGTCACAGGACAATCGCCTAGGCAATATCAGTTATTTTAGTATGTTTTCCTCGCCGTATCAGCAAACCCAGCCGCATTTATTTATGCTTGAGCCTTACAATCCTAATAAACGCGTGATTATCATGATGCATGGGTTGGCATCGAGTCCTGAAACTTGGATTGGACTGACCAATGACATTTTTAATGACCCAAAACTTCGCGAAAACTTCCAAGTTTGGCAGATTTTTTATCCAACCAATATCCCGATGCTAGAAAACCGCCACCAAATTTATGACTTGATTGAACGCACTTTTAAAATTGTCGATCCTAAGCAGCAGGACGTTGCCAGTCAACATGCGGTGCTGATTGGTCATAGTATGGGTGGGGTGATTGGGCGTTTGTTGGTATCAAATGATGACTTAACGCCCAAAGTCGAATCGCTGGTTGCCAATTACTCACAGCTGAATAATTTTTCAGCAGGCTACGCTGCATTTGTCCGTCATGCGCAAAATAAAACGCTCAGTGACCGCTTCAAACTTCAAGCCCTGCCGCAAGTCGATCGCGCGATTTTTATCTCTTCGCCATTTCGCGGTACCGATTATGCCGATCGCTGGTTTACTCGCAGTTTGCGCCGTATCATCTCACTACCGGCAGGATTTATCCACACCGTGTATGACAATTTAAATTCGCTATTTACTGAAGGCGTGGTTTCAAGCAATCCGCTGGCACAGCTATTTTTGGAAAATGGCGCCAGCCAGTTGAGCAGCCGCTCTTACTTTAACCAATTAACGGCAGATGTCACCATCGCGCCCAATGTTGCGGTCAATAACATCATCGCCACTGATGATAAAGATTTGTCCAATGCGCTCGAACAGCTTACCGCTAAGGCAGCCAATAGCACTACTGATGATGTATCGGCATCCATAACATCTTCGAAAAATAACAATACGACGTCGAGCGTTAGACCCGCCACAGAGACCAAGCTGTATAACACCACGAGTCTGGCGCAAGCCAAACAAAGCCTAGATGAGAAAAAGCAACTCTTAGAATCGGTGAAATATGGCGCAACCGACCGTGTCTCTGATGGTATTGTGCCGTACAACAGCTCGCATTTAGAAGGCGTGGAATCTGAAAAAGTGCTTACCGGTCGTCACAATGTTCATACCAGCCCGCAGGCGATTTTGGAGTTACGTCGCATCCTACATCAACAACTTACTCGCTATGGTGTCACCCAAGCGCCACCTGACAGACAGCCTTGATAGCCACTATCAGCATCAATAAAAAAGCGAATAGCCTTCACTATTCGCTTTTTTATTAAATTGTTTTTTGCTACTAATTATTGTTACTGCTGACAGTCCAACCGCTAAACTTTAGCAAAATACTTGGTCAACACTTCAAGACAGCGCGTCACCTTGGCAGGTTGTTGTTCATGTCTAGGTGTTACCGCATACAGCATATAACTTGGTAATTGGTAACCTGGCAATACTTCCACCAAATCGCCATTTGCCAATTCTTTTTGGATATCTAGTGACATGATACGGGCAACGCCATGCCCTTCTTTAGCAAGGGTCGTGGCAAGCATAATGTTGTTGGTTTGAATACGCGTTGGCATACGCACGCGTGATTTTTTACCTGTTTCCACATTGATCATATCAACTTGATTGGGATCTTTGATAAGACTAATGCCAATCATATTGAGTTTGGCCAAATCTTTTGGCTCGGTCAATTTTTCATTTTGACGTAAAAAATGCGGTGAAGCCACCAGCAGCTGACGTACCTCGGTCAAAGGAAACGCCGATAAACTACTGTCATTAAGGTTTGGTGACATCCGAAGGGCGATATCGATACGCTCTTCAATTAAGTCAACATACTGATTGTCCGCTTCAAAATGGATGGTTAAATCATCATGCGCCGAAATCCAAGTCGACAGCGCCGGTAAAATATGATTCACACCCAATTCTGGCGTGGTCGCAATGCGTAAGTTCCCTGCTAACTCATCGCGTAATTGATTGACACGGATACGACCTTGTTCGGCTGCCGCAACCACATCTTTGGCACTCTCATAAAAACTAGTACCTGCTTCCGTTAAGCTTAACTTACGAGTTGAGCGATGCAATAACACCACACCCATATCGTTTTCTAACGAGCGGATTTGTTGACTAACCGCACTTGTTGTTATGCCCAGTTCTTTTGCAGCACCACTAAATGAACCATGACGTACAACACTTGCAAAAACCGCCATGCCTCTTAAATTATCAAGCATATTTCACCCAATTTTATCACTTAATCAAAGTCGCTTTTAAAAGCTGATGTATTATACGTTATTAGCAAGATAAATTAAACGACATCGGGATTTATTAACTAAAATTATTAATATTTTTTTCAATTATTTAATATTGTATTTTATTGATTTTCTTAACAAATATTGGTTTCCCTCAATTATTCATCCGTTAAAAAAGTAAAAATTAGAATTTATATAAATTAAATTGACTTATTGAATTAACTTAACAGAGCTAATCGAGGCGTGTTGCTGCAACAGTGCCTGCGTAACTGCTTGTTGTTCAAGCTGATGGGTAGCTTGTTGTAACGCTAGTTTTTCGCGGGCTTCTTGTAGCGCTTCTGGTTTTAATTTCTCTAGCGCTTGAAAATTACTTGCCGACTCCGCCAAACGAATATCAATACCCTTAAAAAGCTGTCGAAGTTTTTGGCAAAAATTATCAAAAGTTGCGGTATGGGTCAAAAAGCTTTGTTCAGTGACAAATTGGCTGACCCCATGAATGTCGCCCGTCATCACCCCGCGCTTGGCAAGCACTAATTCATCATCATCGAGCCAGCCTTGCTCACGGGCATTAAACACCCAATAATCCCATTTGGCAGGCGTCCATTCGCCTTCAAGTGGTACATCCGTGGGTTTGAGCAATGCCAGTGGCGATATTTCAGCAATATTACTACCCTCTGCCCCTCTCATGGGTTGGGGATTGTCAACATTAACATTGAGATTGGTAGCTAAGGCGACTGGCGCTGGCGCATTTTTTTTTATCGGGTTGCTATCCTGTGTAACCATGTCAGGTGCGGTAACAGTGCCAGGCACGCTAGTTTCATGATGACTGTCACTGGGTTGCAAGTCAGATAAGCGATTGGCATCGGCATCGTCTTCTATGGTGGGCGTTTGCTGTGTGGTGGTATTGACCGCGGCTTCATCGATAGATATGAAATGGGTATCATCAAATGTCTGTTGTTCAATGCCTTGTTCAATGCTTTCTTCAATGATTTGTTCAATGCTATCAACGTTTGGCGCAGATTTGAGCAGATTGTTATCCGATAAGTTGTTATCACTCTGCTCGGAGGTTACTTGTAAGCTATCTTCAGCCACCACTGAAGACTTTTCACCTTGCATGGATTCGCTAGGCGTTGTGTCAACAAGTTGAGAATCGGGACTTTGAGAATCAGGACTTTGAGAATCAGGGTTACTAGCGATTGGATGACGAAGCGGGATTTGATTACGATGCAGCGGCTTGAACGCCATCAAGCGGAGCAAACACATCTCTAGCGCTTGCATCGGCGTATTGGCTAATACCAAGTTTTCACGGCTTTTTACCACAATGTCATAATATAGTTGTAATAGCTCTGCGGGTAACTGCTGAGCCAGTTGTTGCAATTGCTCGCTTTGCTGGCGATTGAGTTGCAAATCAAAATTTGGCAAGGCCTGCAAAATGGCCAACTGATGCAGCGTCTCAGCCAATCTGTCAAATACGGCTTTGGCATCCACCACCTGCTCACGCAGAAGCTGAATGGCCTGCGTCAACTGTTGGGTATTTTGCTGGTAAATATTGGCAAGGATAGCGATGACATCGGCTTGGTCAATTAAACCAAGCATCTGGCGAATCACTTCATCTGTGACATTGCCATTGCCAAACGCAATGGCTTGATCAGTGAGTGACAATGCATCGCGCACGGAGCCTTTGGCACTGCTCGATAGCTGCCATAAGGCATCAGGCTCGTAGCTGATTTGCTCTTTGTTAAGAATCGTGCCAAGATATTCAGCGAGCGCCACTTGCGGCAAAGGTCTGAGTACAAATTGCAGACAGCGCGAGATGATGGTAATGGGCAATTTTTGTGGGTCTGTGGTCGCAAGCAGAAACTTGACATGCGCTGGTGGCTCTTCGAGGGTTTTTAGTAGCGCATTAAAACTATGCGTCGATAGCATATGCACTTCATCAATTAGATAGACTTTGTAGCGACCTTGCGTTGGTGCATACGGTACGTTGTCGAGTAATTCACGGGTATCTTCAACTTTGGTACGTGATGCCGCATCAATCTCAATCAAATCAATAAAGCGACCGCTATCGATAGATTGGCATACAGTACATACGCCACAAGGCTCGCTTGTCACCCCTGTCTCACAGTTAAGGCATTTTGCCAAAATACGCGCAATGGTGGTTTTGCCGACCCCTCGCGTACCCGTAAATAGATACGCATGATGCAAGCGCTGGTTATGGATGGCATTGATTAATGCTTTGGACACATGTTCTTGTCCCAGCAGCTCATGGAAGTTTTTTGGACGATATTTGCGTGCTAGGACTTGATACATGGTTATGGATACATGACAACAAAAACGTTAAAAAAGAAATAACCTTAACCCACTCGTAGTAAAACTAAACCGCTGGGCTATTGGCTTCAATTAGGGGTTGTAATTCACCGTCTTGGAACATTTGATAGATAATATCACTGCCGCCAATCAGCTCACCTGCCACCCATAATTGTGGAAAAGTTGGCCAGTTAGCAATCTGTGGCAAAGTTGCACGGATTTCTGGATTTTCAAGAATATTGACAAACGCAAATGGGCGACCAATTTGGGTTAGCACATCCACCGCACGCGCAGAAAAACCGCATTGTGGGAACTGTGGCGTGCCTTTCATATAAAGCAATACGCTGTGTTGAGCGATTTGGTCACGGATGGTTTGTTCGATGTCAGTTTGGTTCATATCAGTCATATGAAATTCCTTTATCAGGCCCTTTAAAATAGAGCGCTATCTTCACAGCTAGAATTTGACTCACTAATAATGAGTGCAGGGTTGCTATTATACGCTATTTTGGCTGCCGAAAGTAAGCATTCAAGATGCCCACCCCAAAAAAGTCAGCAGCAAAATCACCCGCAAATTCCATTAATTTGATGAATTCACTTGTTCAAGCAACACCACACAGCTTACCATGATCCCTTCTTGACGACCGGTAAACCCAAGCTTTTCAGTCGTGGTGGCTTTGACGCTGATTTGGTCAATCGCGCAGCCCATGACACCGGCAATACGCGATTGAATCTCGGTACGATAAGGCAATAGTTTTGGACGCTCCGCCATGATAGTGATGTCAGCATTGATAAGCGCAAAGCCTTTTGATTGGATAAACTGGTACACTTGGTTTAGCAAAATGGTCGAATCTATATTGCGAAAACGCTCATCGGTATCTGGGAAAAACTGCCCAATATCGCCAAGTGCCAATGCACCAAGCAACGCATCACACAACGCATGTAGCACCACATCGCCATCAGAATGCGCAAGCAAACTGTGGGTATGGGGAATTTGTACCCCGCCTAATGTTATGAATTGGTTTTCTGTGCCGTCATTAACAAAGGCATGGACGTCAATACCCTGACCGATTCTTATCATGGTTAATCCTATTTTTTTATCTTACTGTCGTGATTTTGGTAGGCTATTCTGTTTGGTTTAATGGTGTCTATTTTATCGGTCTCTATTTTAACGGTTAAAGCATGATTTACAAGTAGCTAGGATGCCTTAAATAAAAGCTTTGAATAACAGCTTAGAATAAAAACTTTGGATAACGATTTTGAATAGCATTCGAATAACGACTTTGAATAAAAACTTGGCATAACCAGTTACTATCAATGCTTGAATTAAAAATTGGGTGTCAAACGAGATTTGCCGTATAACGTCTAAAAAAATTGATAAATCCTAGTAAATTGCTATGGTATTTTATTATATAACGTTATATAATATAAAAATAAACCCATCAAGTGGGGAACTTGATGGGAGTGGGTAATGCACTACTTGTTTTTATTTTTATTGTTTCTTTCTTCTTCTTTGTTTTACTGATGTTAGCCATAACGCCAAATTATGGCTTTTTTTATTTTTATCGTTTTTTATTTTATTTTTTGTCTTACTGATTCTGTCTTATTAATATCGTAGTCAACAAAGTTTGTATTTACGTCGTTATGAATTTATTTTAGCGGATTTACGCCTGTGCTCTATGTGCTCTTTGTTATGAATTGTTAAATTAAGTTTCTTTAGTTTCCTTAATAAAACTATTAATATTAATTTTGCATCCTTGATTTTGCATTGCCACTTTTTAATGATAAGCCATCTGAGTGATAGACAATAAAAAAACGGCTTAAAATTTAAGCCGTTTTTTGTTATGTCAAGATTAACGCGTACGTGGGCAAACTTCATTGTCATTGAAAAAATAGCTGATTTCACGGGCTGCAGATGTGGTTGAGTCTGAACCGTGAACCGCGTTTTCATCAATGCTGTTAGCAAAGTCACGACGGATGGTGCCTTCAGCGGCGTCTTTTGGATTGGTAGCGCCCATGATTTCACGGTGGTTAGCCACTGCGTTTTCCCCTTCAAGTACTGATACTACCACTGGACCTGAAGTCATGAAAGAGACTAAATCATTGTAAAATGGACGTTCTTTGTGCTCAGCGTAGAAACCGCCCGCCTTTTCGTTGTCTAAATGCAACATTTTTGCTGCCACAACTTTTAAGCCTGCTTTTTCAAAACGGCTGTAGATTTCGCCAATGTGGTTGCCTGCAACTGCGTCAGGTTTGATAATTGATAACGTACGTTCAATGGCCATGTTAAATTCCTTTAAAATTGAAGGGGATTATGATTTTAAGTGTGAGAAACTGTAAAAACAGCCCGTACCCTGCCCGATGGCTCTGTCAAATCGCGATTTGAAGATTTGAATAAACGCGGGGTGCTGTTCTTAGTTGCCTATTATAATGATATTGAGGGCAAAAACTAGTTTAATTCATCACTGTTAAGTCGAAATTACTAGAATATCAAGTTAAACAAGTTTTTTGTAATAAATGGCGGATATATTCTGTGATACGCAAATGGTATAATAGCCAATAGCTTAAATTTTCTCTCAATGGTATGACGCTCTTAAATATCACAAAAACACAAGCGGCTGTTGTCAGCCTATGCTTGGCGCTATTATTGGTGGCAAGTATCGGTTTGGCACGTCAGTTTACTGTCAAAGCCGTGCCAGATTGTCAGCGCAAAAACCAGCCGTTCGACTATAGTATCTGCGAGCTTGATGCTAAAAACGCGGCGAATTTTTCACTACAGTGGCAAAATCCCTCGTCCACGAGCCACCCCCTACTACTCACCTTTACTACCCTGCGCGATTATCTGGCAAGTGAGCAACCTGCCAAAACCTTGTTGTTTGCGATGAATGCAGGGATGTACGATGGCAACTTTGCGCCGATTGGGTATACGGTCATCAATGGCAAGCAAATCCGAGCCCTAAATCTCAAGCAGGGCGGCGGCAACTTTCACCTAATGCCCAATGGGGTATTTTGGCAAGACCGTCAAGGTTTTTATATCACTGAAAGTCAAAGCATGGCAAAAAAACTGGCAAGCGGCGCAAAACCGACCTTCGCCACCCAATCTGGACCCATGCTGGTCATCAATGGTAACATCCATCCAGCATTTGATGCTAATAGTAGCTCGAGAAAATACCGCAATGGTGTTGGCGTGTGTGGTCGCAATCCTAGCCGCGTCAAATTTGTGATAAGCGATACCCCTGTCAGTTTTTATGAGTTTGCCGATTTGTTCAAATCACAATTGGGCTGTGACAATGCGTTGTTTTTGGATGGCGGTAGTGCCTCGGCATTGTATAGTCAGACGCTGTCACGCAATGACAATAAATATATGGGTGTGATGATTGCGGTGACACAAGACAAATAATGCGTATTCAGTGAGACAAGTTTATGCTGATTTAATCAGCGTTTTGCATAAAATTATCCATTTCCACATTGCAAAAATAATTTTTTAAGGTATTATAATCAGCCTAGTTTTGACAAATTTGCTTGGCAATATTTGTGACACTATCCTTTCGGGCCTATAGCTCAGTTGGTTAGAGCAGAGGACTCATAATCCTTTGGTCCACAGTTCAAGTCTGTGTGGGCCCACCATATAAAACAACCACTTAGGTGCATTAATCCTGAGTGGTTTTTTATTTTTTGGATTGTAATAATCAAATAGCGTCAATCACCATTTTAAAGCCATACTTTCAAATCTACATTCATGTCATTGGTTTTTGACTGTTACGTGGTTTTGACTGCCTGAATCAATTACCCAATCACTATCTAATTTGATGTAAATACTTGTTTTATATTGAATTATTTTTGTTAGTAGTTAATGCTCTCAAGGAAAACGGCTTTACATTCATTGTAGATAAGTTATAATAAAAACAATACGACTGGTCTATTTTTTTATAATAGCGCGCACAATAACTATGGAGCCTACCTCTATCAAGAAGTCTGAAGCGAAACGCTTACACATTCTTAACACCAGTTCTGACCTGATTTTGCATAAAGGTTTTAGCGGTGTGGGATTACAAGAAATTTTAAAAATCTGCGAGATCCCTAAAGGTTCATTTTATCATTACTTCAAATCTAAAGAGTCTTTCGGCTGTGAGTTAGTACAGTATTATGTAGATAATTACCAACGTCGTTTAGATGAACTATGGCGTGGCGACCAATCCGCTTATCAAAAACTAATCGGGTATTTTAACCTATGGATTGAAGATCCTAATGCGCCATGTAGCTGGGCAGATAGCTGTCTAATTGTAAAACTTGCTGCAGAAGTCGCTGACCTATCTGAAGATATGCGCGCTATTATGTCCAATGGCGTTGATAAAGTAATCCAGCGGATTGCTGAGGTCATCGTTTTGGGCAAGCAAGATGGGTCTATCCAAGCAGAGACTGATGCCTTGACGGTAGCCCAAGTGACTTACCAAATGTGGGTGGGTGCGGCGTTACTAAGTAAGCTGCAAAAAGATAAAACACCATTAAATCAAGCGCTAAAAGCGACAGCGTTTTTATTAAAAAGTGGAAAGTCTTAAAACTTAGACTTGCTGGCTTCACCTCACTAACTTAACCTAAATAACTTAGCTCCACCATCTTGGCTTCACGAGAATGACAGCTGCAAAAATTATAATAGCAGCCCAATCATTATGTATGACTGGGCTGCTATGACATTAATTTAATAACAATGCATATCACTCATGTACTAACTCGTAGGTTAGCACATCTGATAGCGATGCTTTTTCTTAAAGTGCTTTTTTTAAATAGCGTCTTCAACACCTTCAATAATAAAGGCACGATAATTTGCCCCTTTTAGGCGATGTTGTAATGCTTCTTGATAGATGGGGCTGTTATACCAATCTCGCGCGGCTGCCATATCAGGAAAGCGTAGAATAACAGCGCCTTCAATTTCATTGCCTTCAAGCACTTCTAATTGACCATAAAAAGCCAAGGGTGTTAGCTCACGACCTTCACGAGCAAGTGGCGCTTTTTGTGCATATTGCGCCAGTTCCTCAGCGTCCGTAGTTTGCTCACGGGTAAATACCACATACGCAGACATGGGCTACTCCTTATTTAACAATTCAAGTAGTGCGCTGGCGGTTGCAGCAGAAGAGGCAGGATTTTGTCCAGTAATTAGCAAGCCATCTACTTGGACATACACTTGCCAGTCACCCGCCTTAGAATAATGACCACCTTTTTCTTTGAGCATATCTTCGACTAAAAACGGTACAACTTCGGTCAATCCTACCGCTTCTTCTTCAGTATTGGTAAAACCTGTCACAGATTTACCGCTGACCAAAGGCTTGCCATCACTGGTTTTTACATGACGAAGAACACCTGGGGCGTGACAAACTGTAGCAACGGATTTTCCTGACTCAATCGCTTGTTCAATCAGAGCAATTGAAATCGGATCTTCTGCCAAATCCCACAATGGACCATGCCCGCCTGGGTAAAACACGGCATCATAATCAGCGATAGAAATTTCGCTAAGTTTATGGGTCTGTGCCAACGCTTGCATTGCCACGGGATCTGCTTCAAAGCGATGCGTGGTTTCAGTTTGTGCATCGGCTAAGTTACTTTTTGGGTCTAGCGGTGGCTGCCCCCCTTGAGGTGATGCTAGGGTAACTTCAACACCCGCATCAATAAAGGTGTAATACGGCGCCGCAAGTTCTTCTAGCCAAAAACCTGTTTTCTTACCAGTATTGCCGAGTTTGTCATGTGAGGTCAGAACAAGTAAAATTTTCATGTTATTTTCTCTGATAGTTTTTAGAATTTGGGTTATTGCTACATGAGCACAGCGATAGTTCGTATGTGCAAAATGCAAAATACCGAGCAAATTAACCCGTTATTTGATAGCTGTTATCTGGTAGCCATTATTGAGTAGCTGTTATTTAATAGCCTTGCATTCTTGATAGCATTGACAAAACGTGTGAAATTAAGCCTACAGGCTGCTTGATATTGGCTAGTTTAGAAAATAGCGTTCTGACGTATATTTAGTCAGCGAGGCGTGATGATAAAAAATAGGTAAAAAACGGCATCAACGACTAGCTAGTTGACTGATTTAACTAGACTGATGCAATAAAACGCTACGTAGCGTATCATCTAGAATATCAAATGACAGGCAGCGCTTTAGAGAATTTAAGCATCAGTCTAACCTGGTAGTTTACTCGCCAACACATCTACTTTTTCAATAGAAGGCGGTTCTGAAAATAGTTCATCTGCTTGAGCCATCAAAGCGGCGGCAACCTTGCCCGATAAATGAGCCTCGCGACCTGCTTCATCAGGGAATGCATCAAAAATACCAAAGGTTGAAGGGCCAAGGCGTAGACCAAACCATGCAACTGTGGCAGGTTCTTCATTGACGATAGGCAGACCAGCTTTTAGGAAATCTTCTACTTGTTGTTCTTTACCTGGTTTAGCTTCAAGACGGACATATAAAGCGGTTTTAACCATCACTAATACTCCAATATTGACTAGCCGACATTGACTAGCATCAAAATTGAGTCTAAATCACTGTTATATTCATGTCAAACGGCTTTAGCGCATAGCTTTGTTGTATAAAGGTTACATAAGCATTTATGCTTTAGGTCGTGGGGAATGTCTGTATCCGCTTAAATTTTAGGTTGATATTACTCCCTTTATGCTTACTCTAACCATAGATAACAAAGAAACCAGCATAAGTGACAAGCATAAGTGATAAGGTGTAAATGATGTTGCAGTCGCTACCCTTGATTCGGTACACTGATACAATGATGAATGACGGCATTTTACCAAGGGCTATTCTTCGCGCAAACACAGGCGCAAAATGTGGGCTTAGCTTGTATCCTTAACCTTGCGCCCTTGACCTTGCACCTTTAGCCTAGCCTAGCCTGGCCTCAGAATATCGACTATTTTTCATTAATTCTATGAGATTAGACTGACTGACCCAAGCCAGCCTGTCTGCAATACAATAAAAATGATGCATTTAATTAAACTACCCCGCTATTAAATCTACTATTACAAAAGGACAAATCCATGAAAGCCGTATCATATGTTATCAATAACCAAGATGATTTTAAAAATTCATTGGTAGATATTGAAAAAGCGAAGCCTACGCTTAAAGAGCGTGATGTACTGGTAAAAGTTCAGGCAATCTCTGTGAATCCCGTTGATACCAAAGTGAGAAAAAATTCGTCTGAAGCAAATAATCGTATTTTAGGTTGGGATGCCGTTGGAGAAATTATTGAAATTGGCTCAAAAGTTACCTCGTTTAAAGTCGGAGATTGTGTTTGGTATGCAGGCGATTTAACCCGAGATGGTAGTAATGCTGAGTTTCAAGCAGTCGATGAACGAATCATCAGTCTTAAACCAATTACAGTGTCTAATGCAGAAGCCGCAGCATTGCCATTAACTGCTATCACCGCATGGGAAATGCTGTTTGATCGGTTTCAAATTTCAGAAACAGAAGTTGGCAGTATTTTAATTATTGGTGGTGCAGGCGGTGTAGGGTCAATCGCTATCCAACTCCTAAAAGCAAAAACCAATCTGACCGTGATAACCACAGCGTCACGTGAAGAAACTAAATCTTGGGTAAAATCATTGGGTGCCGACCATGTCATCGACCATAGCAAAGATTTAAACGAACAAATCGAGACACTAGGTATTGAAAAACCAAAGTATGTATTCTCTACCAATCATACAGACACCTATATCAAGCAAATAGTTTCTCTGATTGCACCACAAGGCAAGCTTGGATTGATCGATGATCCACAAACCTTTGATATTATGCCGTTTAAGACTAAATCTATTTCTATCCATTGGGAACTGATGTTCACCCGTTCAATGTATGAAACCGATGATATTGAAAAGCAAGGTGAATTGCTGCAACAGGTTGCCCAATTAGTTGACCAGCAAAAAATTAGAAGTACCCTCAACCAAAATCTAGGCAAAATTAACGCTGCAAACTTGGAGAAGGCGCATAAGTTGCTTGAATCAGGTAAGTCAAAAGGCAAAATTGTACTAGAAGGTTTCTAACACGCATTTTGTAGAACATATCTTGGGCAATACAGACTCTTAAAATAACTCACCAAAAGGCTGGCAGAACGAAAACTGCCAGCCGAAATCACTCATCATCTTGGCTATGCCAATATGCCAAACTCGAAAACTAAAACGATAATCAATAAATTACTGCCACTAAGATGATGATAAGCGATGCCATCAGTATAGAGATGACAGAAATCAACGCAGCTTGGGTATATTGATGGTTCATACAGTTATTCCAACACATTGATACGCTTTATGAATCTAATAAACTTTGCGTATAATTTTCGATACCCATCGAGGTCATTAGTTCCATTTGCGTTTCTAGCCAATCAATGTGCTCTTCACTCCCGTCTTTGAGTTTGATCAATAATTTGCGAGAGACAAAATCACGCTGCTGCTCACATAAAGCAATCGCATTTTTGATGATGTCAGTTTTTTGATACTCTAATTGCAAATCACAACGCAAAATTTCACCAACATTTTCACCGATTAAAATTTTGCCAAGCTCTTGCAAGTTTGGCAGACCATCTAGCATTAAGATACGCTCAATGAGGTCATCTGCCCATTTCATCTCATGAATCGACTGATGATACAATTTTTCATTGAGTTCACTCAGTCCCCAGTTTTTGGCGATACGCGCGTGCAAGAAGTACTGGTTAATAGCAATCAGTGCCTGACCCAAAACTTGGTTTAGCGCTCTTAGAATTTCTTTATCGACTTGCATAATGTTTACCTTAGTTGCCTTATTGCTTTGTCGCCTTATTCAGAGATGTCACCGAGCTGAGATTGCAGATAATTAGGTAGTCCCATCATATCAATCAGTCTTAGCTGCTGCTCTAACCAATGCGCATGGTCTTCTTCGGTATCGACCAATTGGGCGACCAAAATCTCACGGGTTACATAGTCTTGCTCTTGCTCACAAAGCGCAATGCCGTCTTTGAGATGTTGACGAACCGCATATTCAAGCTGAAGATCGGCTTTTAGCATACTTGGCACATCATGACCGATGTTGATATCGGCAACTTTCATGTTGGGTGTGCCTTCTAGCATCAACACCCGATTGATTAAGGCACGCGCATGATCGCTTTCTTCTTCCATTTCATGATGCATACGCGTATGAAGTTTTGGATAATGCCATTCATGATACATTTGCGCATGAATAAAGTACTGGTCACGAGCCCCCAGTTCACCACTAATTAAGAAATTTAGATAATCAATAACAGCTTGGCTGCCTTTCATGGGTATATCCTTGAAAAATGAACAGAAACAAAGGTTGGGTATTATCTGAAATACTAAATTAAAGTGACATTAAAAACAATTCACCGCAGCAAATAATTTACAATATTTGTCAGTCGCTCATTCATTGAGATTAATGAATAAGTTTGGGTGTGTACGCTAACAGCTCATTAGGCAACTTAATAAACTAGGCAACGTTAATACATTAGGCAACTTCAATAAATAGGTGCGTATAGTTATTGATGCTCTGCGCGTACTCTTCAAGATAACCTTCAATCATTGGCTGACAGCCGCCACAGCAAGTAGCCACATTAAGCTCAGCTTGTAATGCTTCTAAGCTGTCATGACCTTGTTCAATGGCTGTTTTGATTTGACTTTCTTTGACGGCATTACAGATACACACAAACATACGCACCTCGTTGATAAATTTTCTTATATAATAATGATAATTATTCTTATTATCAATAAAAATTTTATCAATCAGGTTATTCACTGACAAACGCAATCTTGGTTAGCTTGTTTTCGCTCGCTGTTGCTAGGATTTGCGCGACGTTATCATATCGACTGTCTTTATCGACGCGCAGCTGAATGCTTGGGGTCTCGCTTAATTTGCCCTGTTCGGCAAAGCGTGTGTTCAATTGCGCCAAACTGATACTGGCATCATCCCAAAAAATCTTGCCATCTTTATCAATGCTTACTTGTATCACTTTGGGCGGGGCTTCATTGACTTGTGCCGAGGTTTTGGGCAAATTTAGCGGTACACTGGGATTGATTACCGTTGCCGTCACCAAAAAAATAATCATCAATACCAGCATGATATCAATCAGTGGAATCAGATTGATTTCATTCATGCCCGTCGAAGCGTCATCACCGAGTTGAAATGCCATAAGTTATTCCCTGTTTATTCATTTATCTGTTTAGCGATGGGTCAAGGTTAGGCGTTTTTCAGCATTAAGTCAGCGGCGTTAGTTTGTTGCTTGGGCTGCGAGCTGGTTTGCAAATGTGGTTGAGTGGCTAAACTAGTTTGCGTAACTTGGGTGGAAGAATTCATTAACACGTTGGCAAGCAAGGTATGCGCCGTGTCATTCGCTTGATGCATGGCTTTGCGATTGATTCGTACGATGACATTGTACATAATGACCGCAGGAATCGCTACCGCAAGCCCAAGCCCAGTCATAATCAAAGCCTCCCCAACCGGTCCTGCGACTTGACCAAGTCCTGCTTGACCTGATTTAGCGATGCTATGCAAGGCATGAAAAATCCCCCACACGGTACCAAATAACCCAATAAAAGGGGCAATGGCAGCGGTCGTGCCAAGGATATTTAAGCCCTGCTCACTGGCAAAACGGTAGCGATTGAGCTGTTGCAGTAACTGCTGCTCAGTGACTAATTTTTGATTGTCTAGGGATAAGGTAGTCAGTTGAGATTGCTGTTGGTAAATTTGCTGGGTTAAATCTTGCGACACTGTTTTGGCAATTTTTTGGCTATTTAAGATACGTAAAATGCCTGTAATCCAAGACAGCATCGATAAAATAATTAACACAAAAAATAACGTCTTGGTCACTACATCTGTATATTGCCAGTAATTTGCAAAATCCATAATCATTCCTATAACACGATAAATATAAAAACTAACTTTAAATGTTAGTATAAATGATAATCATTATCAACAAAAATATTAAAAATTAGGTTCAATTTAACCAGCGACTGTATTAAACCACTTTAATTAAGCGAGTTTAAAATATTAAGCAACTTTGATATCAAATGGCTTTAAAACCTCAAGTTACTTTTTTATCTTCGCTTTGTGTTATCTTTATCTTGGGCAAAACTAACACAAAGCTATTAATAACTTACAGTATCGACTAGGATGAATACCTTGCGCAAAATGCAGTTTTCGGTTACACCGATGAATACCCTAGGCAATTGTTTTGATACCCCACCAAACCTTGTGATAGTAGGACGAATAAAAAATTGGATTTTGGACATAAGCAAAATTTTTCTGCAATATTTTGTGAAAATGCTAAACAGCAATGGGCAATCCATCATGCTGATGGTTATCACCCATTGAGTTTAAAACTGATAACTTAGCACTACTTTGACATTGCGTCCCATGGCTTTATCACCCGTATTGGATACGTGCTCATAGTAGTAGGCATCTGTAAGGTTATATACGCCAGCATCCACGGTTAATTGCGGTAACGCGCTTGTACGATAGCTACCAAATACATCATAGGTGGTAAAACTTGGCAAATCAGCCATATCAGTAGCGCTGGTGCGACGCGTTAAACCTTTGACATGGCGGATGGCACTTCCAAGGCTAAATCGGTCATTGATGTCATAATTAAAGCCAAGGTTTAACTGATCGCCTGCGTCTTTGTTGAGTTGGTAGCCTTGCTCGGTGTCGCTTTTGGCATGAGCATAGCCTGCATTCAAGCGCATATTGTTTAGCCGATATTTTGCGCTCAGCTCATAGCCTTTAACGGTAGTTTCGCCTGCATTGATGTAGCTGGCACATTGCCCGCCTGTCACTGTGTTGCCTGTGGCACAGTCAATGCCTGTTAAGCGGTCGATTTTATTGTCATACTGGGTATCAAAGACTTTGGCGGTCAGCGACATACTGTCTTGACTGTCAAACACCCCCTGAAAACGGCTACTGATACCCAGCTCTGCGTTTGCGCCTGTTTCTGCTTCGAGGTCTTTATTGACGAAGGTTTGCCCAGATTGGTGGATGGTTTCTGGCAAGGGTGGTCCATTAAACAATTGGGTATAACTGGCAAATAAGCTGTGATTTGGCGTCAGTTTAAATTCCCCTGCCAATGCGCCCGACAGTTGATTATAGTCGTCACTGCTTAAGCGCTCTGACGGCCTATAATGGTCAAAGCGTACGCCAGGCGTCAGCGCAAATCGTCCCAATTCGATTCGGTCTTGTAAGTACACCCCTACGCTGGTAGCGTCTTCTGTGATATCACTACTCTCTAACGTCGCTGATTTTTTATAGCCTTCTACCCCATAGTTGAGCGTATGTGTCAAAGCATGGTCACCATGATGCTGCGTCAGTTGCTGTTTGATACTTGCCGTCATGCCATCGGTTTTGCCTGTCGTGGCTATACGCATGGGGGTCGTGCCGCGCAGTCCTTGCGATAGCGATTCATTGGTTAAATGATAAATTTTGCTGTTTAGCTCAAAATTGCTATGCGGTTTATACTCATAACCGAGTGCATAGGTTTCATTATTGCTGTAGCCAGGGTGAATATTAGCGGGTAAATTGGCTTGGTAGCCGATATTGGGGCGAAATGGATAGTTGCCGTCATTATCATAGCTTTGGTAACTGGCAGTAATTTTGTGACCTTCTGCCGGCATCACATTGACTTTGGCTAGTATACTTTTGATAGTAATATCATCACCTTGGATGTGGTTGCTTTTGCCATCTTCGCCGCCATCGCTGTCACGCTCACTATAAGACACAATCATGTCCAACTGCTCATTGGGTTTGGCATAGGTAGTTAAGCTTCGTTGAAATTGGTGATCGTTACTGGCATAGCCCAGTTTAACCTTTGCCCCCATTTTTTGATCAGGTAGTAGCAAGTCTTGTGCATCCACCGTGGTAAACGCCACACCGCCACCGATGGCATTATTGCCCAAAGTCACCGAGTTATTACCCACTGACACCTCTGTTGTTTTATACAAATCTGGGTCAAGTCCACTAATCCCGGCATGGTGGAAGCCGCGCGTTTCCGGTTGGCGCACCCCATCCACAGTGATTTTTAAGGCACTGCCTGCATTGTCTGAGCCCAAACCGCGAATATAAATATGCTGATCCATCCCCGAAGTGCCACCGACATTCAGCCCAGCAACCGTCGGTAAATATTGATTGAGTAAATCAGCTTGCTGTACCTTGACTGAGCTCTCATGGCGGACGTTCTCAGTTTGTTTGGCTGGGGTATATTGACGGGCATTAAAAGTAATGGTCTGCAAAGTAGTGACGGGTTCTGGCTCACTCGCTGTTACCAACGGTGAATAAAGGGTGGTTAATACACACAGACTTAAATAGCGCAAAGCACCGCGCGGCGGTAAACTAGCATTGGCAGTATTCATAAAATCACTCAAATATAAAAAAAAGACAATTGTTACAAAGCAGCAAGAATAATAATATAAATGATAATCATTATCAATTAATATTTTCAATTCTTCTCCTCTTTTTTTAAATGTCTAACGCTAGTTATCAATAAGTAACCAAGTAAAATCAGGCAACATCAAGCGAAATGATAAAGTGGCTCAAAGTTCGCCCAATAATCCTTTCAATAAGTTATAACAATGTCACCCCGCCAAAATCTTGCTAATCTCTCCTAGACAGGAGCCACAATTGGTGCCTGCTTTGCAATGTTTGCCAACCTCAACGACGGTTTTACAGTGATATTTTTTTATCGTTTCAACAATGGTATTTTCACCCACTGACATACAAGAGCAAACAATCCGCCCTGTATCAATAAAACCCGTGGCAGGTTTGCCCATTAGTAGCCATTTACGCGTATGGCTATCGAGCGTTGTGCCAAATTGGCTATCAAGCCAGTTATGGGTAGGTAGTTTGTGCTCATGGGTGCTCAAAAATACTAGCGCATGGACTTGCCCGTTTTGCAATATCGCAAGGCGTAAATCTTGGCTGGTGTTATCGGTATCAATATGTTGATAATGGATAATATCAAAGTTGTAGGCTTGCGCCTGTTGATTGAGCCATACACTTAACTGCTGTTGCCAATATTGCTTATCAAACCAAGTGGTCATGACCGCAGACTGATTATCAATGGCAAAAAAATACTGGCTACTGTTTGACTGGCGATTACGCACCCAATAAGTCATATCTGGCGATTCGAGCCAAGTTAGCAGGTTTTCATCACAATGTTTATCAATCAATAACCATCCAAATGCTTGCATGGTCAGCTTTTGCAGCCTGACAGGTTGGTGCTTGAGCTGCGGTTGCTGTGAAAAGGGGTCATAATGATTGCTAATAAGCTTACCGACACGCGCATTGGCAGCAAAGTGCTGATTCCAGTGCATGGGTATAAACACATCGCCTTGGCGTTGTTTTTCGGTCACATCCGCCCGTACTAAGATAGTACCGTTGGGACTGTTAATTTGCACAAAATCGTTATTTTGTAGACCCAAAGGTTTGGCGTCACTTGGATGAATCGCAACCAGTGGGTGCGGTAAATGCTGATTGAGCTGTGGGGCAATCCCTGTGCGGGTCATGGTATGCCATTGGTCACGCGAGCGACCTGTGTTAAGCACCAGTGGATATTGCTCATCAGGCAATGACTTGGGTACTGCAGGAGTAACGGTGACAAAATGCAGTTTTTGGGTATCGGTGTAAGTGGTGCCGATAGTGGTATATGGGTCTTGTTTTTGTAGTCCAAAATAATGCGGTTGACCCCATTGAAACGGTGCCAAATTATCATACTCGTTTTGGCTAATATTGGCTAAATGACTGATATTAAAACTTCGACTATCTGTATTTTTTTCACCGCCATTCTTCTCGCCACTAAGCCGAGCGTGTTCGGCAAACACTTGGTAGTCGTGGGTGTAATCAAAACCCACAAAACCCATTTTCTGTGCCACTTGGCTGACTATCCACCAGTCGGGCTTGGCATCAGCAAATGGGGTGACTAAGCGGCGCTGGCGAGAGATACGGCGTTCGCTGTTGGTGACCGTGCCTGATTTTTCACTCCAGCCTTGCGCGGGCAAAACCACATGAGCAAAGTCGAGCGTGTCGCTGTCTTTTGAGCAGTCAGACACGATGACCAGTGGGCATTGCTGTAACGCCATGGCAAATTTGTCTGCTTCTGGTAGACTGACTACAGGATTGGTCGCCATAATCCAAATCGCTTTAATTTGCCCCTCCAAAATAGCATCGGCACATTGGGTTGCCTTGATACCATCTTTACCACTAATACTAGTCGGTGCTTGCCAAAAGTTGGCTACTGTTTGACGATGGTCGCTGTTTTTGAGCTCAAAATGACTGGCAAGCAGATTGGCTAACGCCCCGACCTCTCGCCCACCCATGGCATTGGGCTGCCCTGTGATTGAGAACGCCCCTGCCCCTTGATAACCCAGTTTGCCTGTATAAAGGTGGCAATTGATAATGCTATTGACCTTATCAGTGCCATTACTGGCTTGATTGACACCCATGGAGTAAAAACTCACGGTTTTCGTGGTAGTGGCAAACAATTGGTAAAACTTGGTTAAATCACTTTCGTCGACACCGCAGATTTTGGCAACTTTTTTAATCGTCCAACTGTCACTGGCTGCAAGCGCATCAGCAAGATTGTCACAATGCCTGAGATAATCGTGATTGGCATAGCCGTTTTGGTGCAAGTAATTGAGTAGTCCGACAAATAAATGGGTATCTGTGCCAGAGCGAATCGGCAAATGCAAGTCGGCAATCGCGGTGCTGTCAGTGGCCCGCGGGTCAATCACCACGATTTTTTTATTGGGATTGGCTTGTTTGCTGGATTTTAACCGACCAAATAAAATCGGATGACACCACGCCATATTCGAACCGATAATGATAAATAGGTCGCTGTTTTCGATGTCTTCATAATTACAAGGCACAGTGTCCGAGCCAAATGCTCGCTTGTAGCCAGCCACCGCTGATGACATACACAGTCGAGAATTGGAGTCCAAATTATTGGTACCCAAAAAACCTTTAGTAAATTTGTTTGCCACGTAATAATCTTCGGTGAGCAGTTGCCCCGATACATATAGCATAACGCTGTCGGCGCCATATTCATCAATGATCTGTTGCAATGATTTGGCAACAAAGTCGGTGGCGGTATCCCAATCGACTGGCTCGCCATGAATCATCGGATGTGCCAAACGGCGGTCACGATCAAGCGTATCGCCCAACGCTTTGCCTTTGGAGCATAATTTGCCAAAGTTGGCAGGATGGGTTGGATCACCGTCAATGCTGACGTGTTGGGTATTCTCATCAATCGTCGCCAACACGCCACAGCCAACACCGCAATAGGCACAGGTGGTCTTGACTTGCGTCAGGGGAGATTTTTGTGGTGCTAAATGTTGTATAGTTGTTGTCACACGTTAACCTTTTACTATTTTTGATTTCTACCAGTCAGATCAGCCCGCCAGCAACTCTTCACAAAACGCTTTGCCAAACAGTAATTTATCTTTGATGGCTGAAATATCTTGTTGATTTTGAATCAGTTCAAAAAACCAACCGCCCTCTTGTACATCACCATATAGTACTGCAGATAAAATACGGTCGTCTTTTACGGTGATTTTTTGGTAGATGCTATGGCTAGGGTCTTGATAAATCAATTGCTCGCAGTCGTGACTTACATCGATATCACCTGCCGAAAATAGTGCCACGCCCGAGACCTTTAGTTTGGTTGCTGTTGGTTGTATGCTAAACACGGGCGAGATGCTGCCTGGCTGCTCGTTTAAGGTATGTAGCAGAATATTGGCTTGCTCATACACAGGTGCGACGAGCCCAAATAGTTGGTTGTCAAACTGTACACACTCACCAATCGCATACACGTCTGGGGTATGGGTTCGCATTTGGTTATCAACCAAAATCCCCCGCTCGCAAGTGATACCGACCTGTTGCGCAAGGGCAATATTGGGTCGCACGCCGACAGTCATGATAATGCAATCGCTGTCAATGGTTTTGGCAGGGATGGATGTGTCGACATTATCCGTGTAAGTCAGTCCAGTGACCTGGTTATCCTCATCCACACAAATCGCTTGGGAGTTGGCGTTGAGCACAAACTCAATACCTTTGTTTTCAAAGTAAGTTTGCAGTAAATCGGCAGCGGTTTTATCCAGTTGGCGATTGAGTAAATAGCCTGCCCCATGTACCACAGTGACTTTCGCTCCCTGTTGCACCAAAGCATTGGCAGCCTCAAGACCGAGTAACCCACCGCCGATAACCAAGCATTTTGGAGATTTTTTGCCATTATGATTGGTTTTTGCGATATCTAGCATAGCATCCACATCGGCTTTGGTACGAAAACCCATGACGCCTTTTGCGGTATGGTTGGGCAATGGCAAAATAAATGGCGTTGAACCTGTGGCAAACACCAATTTGTCATAGTCGATGGTTTCGCCGCTGTCGGTGATGACCTGATGAGCAGCAAGATTGATATCGCTAACAGTGCAACCTGTCTTTACAGTGATGTTATGGTTGGCGTACTCCTCTTGAGAAAATAGATAAATCTCAGCGAAGCGTTTTTCCCCTGCCAATACAGGCGATAGCATAATACGGTTATAGCCTGCATATGGCTCGCTGTTGATAAGCGTGATGGCAAACTCATCTTGACTTTGCTCGCCTTGGCTATCAATCCCCAGTCCGCTGTGGGCACTCAATCTGCTTTTGGCATACTGCATAGCAAAGCGTGTCCCTGCCATCCCTGCCCCTATGATAAGAATGTGTGTATGTTGCATTGCTTGGCTGACCTTGCTTATCCGACCCGATATTTAAATACTTTAAAATTTAGCACTTTAGAATCTAGCACTTTAAAATTTAATAATTCAAAATTTATGCCAACCGTTTTAAGCGGTTGTTTTTTACTGTTTTCTATGATGTTTTAAATTTTGGCTTTTATTTGCCGGACAGTGTGATGGATGTTAACCACTCTTTGAATTTAATCTCTTTAACTGTGCATGACTGTTTGACGGTTTTTAAAATATTTTTAGACATTTTTTTGCCTATTTATTTGCATTATTTTTTCACCTTATCGATTACTTACCAAAATAGTGCAGTACGGCGTCAAATTTTTATGATTCATACTAATCGGTGAAAGTTTTATCACAGCAAAAAATAGCTAATTGATGGGTCATCAAAAAAATTATTGTAAAAACAAAAGTTTATGATAATGGCATAAATATTGCTTTTGCCTTGTTACCGTGAACCGTACAGGCTTACTTAAAGGAGAAGCAGATGCCCCAACGTTTACCGCTGTTTGCTATGAAATTACCCCGTATCAAGGTGTTACATTACACCTGGTTTGCTTTTTTCGTCACCTTTTTAATTTGGTTTGCTCATGTGGCATTGATGCCAACCATCAAACAATATTTTCATTTGAGCGATGGACAAGTCAAAGCGATCTTGATGCTCAATGTGGCTTTGACCATTCCTGCCCGTTTGCTAATCGGCGCGATGGTCGATAGATACGGCCCCAAGCGTTCGTATAGTGCTGTGTTGTTGATTAGCGGTTTTTTGTGTTTTGTGTTTGCTTTTGCTCAAAGTTTCCAAATGCTGGCGATTGGGCGGTTTTTGCTAGGTTTTGTCGGTGCAGGATTCGTGGTTGGGATTCGTTTGATTTCAGAATGGTTTCCTGTCAATGAAGTCGGCTCGGCAGAAGGGGTGTACGGCGGTTGGGGCAATTTTGGGGCGGCAGTAGCGTCGATGTCGATGCCGATTCTTGCCTTAATGTATGGCGGTGCAGACGGTTGGCGGTATGCGATTGCGACAACAGGCGTGATTGCGATTGTTTATTCGGTCATTTTTTATCGTGGCGTCAGTGATACACCCAAAGGCGCGACTTATTTTAAACCAAAAAAATCAGGCGGCTTGGAAGTATCCAGCAAAGCAGACTTTTACTTTTATGCGGTGATGATTTTACCGATTTATGCGATTTTGTTTTTGTTGGCGTGGCGTTTGTCACCTAGCGGATTAAAATTATTAACCGCTAATCAAACCATGCTGGCATATGCGGTGGTGGCGGTGCTTGTAGTCTATCAATATATCAAAATCTGGTCAGTCAATAAGCATTTATTTGATACATCTCGCCCTGCGGTAAATCCAGAATATGGTTATCAGTTTAAACAAGTGGCGATTTTGGACATGGCGTATTTAGCATGTTTTGGCTCTGAATTGGCAGTGGTGTCGATGTTGCCGCAATTTTTTATTACCAACTATGGTGTATCGCATACTGTAGCAGGGTTGACTGCAGGCTGTTTTGCGGTGATGAATTTATTTGCTCGTCCTGGCGGTGGTTTTATGTCCGATGCGGTCGGTCGTCGTAAAGTATTGATGATTGCATTGGCAGGGCAAACGGTGGGTTATCTGCTAATGACGCAAATGACCAAGTTACCATTGGCGGGTGCAGTGGCAATCGTGCTGCTTACTTCTGTATTTGTGCAAGCAGCATGCGGTGCAGTGTATTCAGTGGTTCCGCTCATTCAACGCCGTATGACAGGGCAAATTGCTGGTATGGTGGGTGCCTATGGTAACGTAGGTGGGGTATTGTTTTTGACTATTTTCTCTATGGTATCGCCAACAGGATTCTTTATTACCCTCGCGATTTTTGCAGGAATTGCCTTTATTGGCGCGACCTTCTTGAGCGAGCCACAAGGACATATGGTTGAGGTGCACGAAGATGGCACGATTGAGCGGATTGCGATAGCCTAATCGCTCTTCAAATCCAACCAAAAAACAGTCAACCAGTGGACAAGGAAATCTAGTTAGTAAGGCAAAAAAGGGTGTATGCCCTTTTTTCATTTTTGCACAATGCGTAGCAACCGTGCTAGTAAGGAAAAACCCATGTCAAAAGCCATTCAGCAAAATCCCCCCAGTTCTCAATCCTTACCGCAATCCTTACCGCAACTGCTGACCCGTGCTGCGAGTCATGCAGGGCGCAAAGCGGAAAACCAAGACACCTTGACAATGCAAACGCTGGTGCCAACAGGGGATAGCAGCGTCGCTCATCTTGCATGGCAAGTCACTGCTTTAGCTGACGGCGTCAGCAGCTGCGGACAACCAAAGCTCGCCAGTCAATGGGTGATTGATACGCTGATCGACCAATTGACCATGCACCAAGCTGACATGGTAACAACCCCTGTTACTAGCCCTATTACTAGCCCTGCTACTAGCGATTTATTGAACAACAACAGTGCCGAAACGCTGGCGCAAATGCTCACCAAAAGCGTGCATATTATCAATGATTTTTTGTATTTTAGTGATCACCCTGACAGCTTTGATTCAGCCTCGCAGCGGTATTTGCCCAAATTACTTTCAACCTTATCGGGGCTGCTATTTACCGAGCCTTTATTATCCGAGCACTCGGCAGTGTTATTTCACACGGGCGATAGCCGTATCTATCGGCTACGACACAACAAACTGCGCATACTCACCCAAGACCACAGACACAAACGAGGGAGAGACAAAGGCGCGTTAGCCGCTGCACTTGGCGCAGATGCCCATGTAGAATTACAACTTGCCCAAATTGATGTGTTGCCCGAAGATGTGTTTTTGATAATGACCGATGGGGTGTATGAATTTATCGGTGATGATGAATTATTGTTACTCACCCAATCGGCATTGGGCAAATTGTTGGCGCTGGATAATTCCACTACCCTAGACTTAGAAAATTTGCCAGAAACCTTGTGCCAAGTGGCATTGGAAAATGGCAGTAATGACAATGTCAGTTGCGTGATGATAGCCGTCTTACCAAAAGTTGCGAGAATTTTGGCGAATGCAGATTTTGACAAAGCTGACCTTGCTGAACATACAGACAGTCGTCATGCCGTTACCCGTTTACGCATTCCGCCTGTGCTGACTGTCGGCGACAAGCTTGATCATTTTACCATTGACAAAGTGGTGCAAAACACGCCACGCAGTAGCGTGTATTTGGCAACCGACAGCACCGCTGACACAGCCGATAATCAGCGTATTATCAAAGTGCCATCTGCCTATTATGAAGACGATAGCGGATTTTTACGGCTGTTTTTAAAAGAAGAAAAAATAGGGTTAAGCCTCAATCGCCCAAGCTTACTAAAATTTTACCCCAAGCCGATGAATAGCCAGTATCTGTACCATGTCACCGAATTTTTGCAAGGCATGAGCTTGCGTGAATTTATCGACACCCAGCCGCCGTTATCGGTTGCCCAAACCTTTGCTATTGTCAATCAAATCGGCATGGCGCTGCGAGCCATGCACCGTAATTATCTTCTCCATCAAGATATCAAGCCCGAAAATATCATGCTGCTGCCATCGGGTCATATCAAGCTCATTGACTTTGGTTCGGTTGGCTCGTTGCTCTTAAGAACTGGTCATACACCGCCTGTGGGCGATTTGCATTATATTGCCCCCGAATATTTTAGCGATGCACCAAAAGGGGTGTATTCCGATATTTTCTCGCTGGGTGTAGTGACTTATGAGATGCTGACGGGGCTACAACCATTCGATGTCGACACCTTGACCACTGCGATGACCGCCCAAACCACCCAAAAACTGGCGTTCAAAAACGTGCGGCAATTGCGCACGGATTTGCCATTTTGGGTCAATGACGTGCTGATTCGTGCATTGCAAGCAGATAGCAACCGCCGCTATCAGAGCATTGGCGATTTTCTCACCGACCTTGACCCCAAAAGCCATGCTGATGATAAAGCCAAGCAGCCGCTGATTGATAAACATCCTGTGCTATTTTGGCAACTGGTCAGTGGCATATTAGCAGCGCTGTTGCTCATCACTTGGTTACTGGTTGGGTTAAATCACTAAAATGTGATTTATTTTTCTTAATAGACAATTAACCTATATATTTTAACCCATTGAAATTTATAATTAATTTAAATATTGGCATAAAGTTTGCTTATATAACAGTATAGAAAAACTTGGGATAATACTCGCCAAAAGCCAATCATTATCCTAGTCAAAAAGCCAATGTTTCGTTAGAAGGGATAAATACATGAAAAATCTTATCGTCGTCGGTAATGGGATGGTCGGGCACCACTTTATCGAAAAAGCGATTGAAAAACGCCTACACCAAACTTACCAAATCCATGTGTTTAGTGCTGAGAGTCGCCCTGCCTATGACCGTGTCTATTTATCCAGTTATTTTGAACATAAAGACGCCAGTCAGCTTAATTTAGTGGATCTGGCAAACTATGAGCAAGCGGGCATTACTTTGCATTTGGGTGAAGGCGTCGCAAGTTTTGATGCGCAAACCAAAACCCTTATCACCAGCAAGGGCAACACCTTAGAATTTGAAAAATTGGTGTTAGCAACAGGCTCGTATCCGTTCGTACCCCCAGTACAGGGCAATGACCATGCCCACTGCCATGTGTATCGCACCATTGATGACTTAGACGCCATCATCGCCACCGCCGCCAATTCTCGAGTACAGCGTGGCGTGGTTGTGGGTGGCGGTCTGCTCGGACTTGAAGCCGCAAAAGCCTTGGTCACTTTGGGGTTAACCACGTATGTGGTCGAGTTTGCACCCCAACTTATGGGCGTACAGCTAGATGCCGCAGGCGGAGAGTTGTTAAAGAAAAAAATCGAAGACTTGGGCGTTACGGTACTAACCGGTAAAAATACTCAGCAAATCATCGACAACCATGACGATGACGCCAGTTTTTTAACCATGCAGTTTGCCGATGGTACGCTACTTGATACCGACTTGATTCTATTTAGTGCTGGGATTCGCCCTGAAGATACTATGGCACGAGATTCTGGGCTAAAACTTGGCGAACGTGGCGGTATCGTCATTGATGACAGATGTCAAACAAGCGAGCCAGATATTTATGCGATTGGAGAATGTGCATTATGGGATAACAAAATCTACGGGCTGGTTGCTCCAGGCTACACCATGGCAAGCGTATGTGCCTCACAAATAGCAGGTGAGCATGACAGCCTATTTGACGGTGCCGATATGAGTACCAAACTTAAACTGATGGGCGTAGATGTCGGCAGTATCGGTGATGCCCATGGCAAAATCAAAGACAGTTTAAGCTTTGTCTACCAAAACCCAAAAACAGGCGTGTATA